>JALHHV010000584.1 GCA_022837365.1 Desulfovibrio sp.
CCCGGTGAGCATCGCGGGGCGGGTCGAACCAGATGCCGTACATCCCGGCTTGCGTGGCGCCCCACACGTCGCCGGTCCAGTCGTCGCCGATCATCACCACCCGGCGGGCGGGCAGGCCCAGGTCGCGCAGCACGTGGGCCCAGAACGGCGGCCAGGGCTTGGGCGCCCCCGCCGAGCGCCACGTGTACACCCCCGCCAGCAGCGGCCCCACGCCCATGGGGGCAAGGGCCGCGCGGATGGGGTCCTCTTCCGACTCAGAGGCGTTGGAGGCCAGCGCCAGCCGCCAGCCGACGGACAGCGCACGCAGCACCTCGCCCGCGTGAGGCATGGGTTCCTCGTCGGTCCAGCCGTGCTGCGGCCCCATCCAGCGGGGCATGACGCGCATCAGCGTGCCGCCCCAGTCCAGCAGCAGCGCCCTGTCGGGAAGGTTCGCGGCGGCCGGGCCGTTTCATGGCCCCGGCCGCGCCCGTGTGCTTCGGTTGCTCCATGTTCGCTCTCCTGCCCCGTGGTGCCCGTGCGGCGGGCCCGCGTCAAGTCGGAATGGTCCGCATGATGCGGGAAGGGTCCGCTCCGGCCCACCACCCGTACCGCCAACGAAAAGGGCCGGAACCCGAAGGTTCCGGCCCGTGATCGCAACCAGGCAGCAGCCGGGAGGCCGTACCAGCCTTTCGGCCTAGTACATGCCGCCCATGCCGCCCATGCCACCCATGCCGCCGCCGGGCATGGGCATATGCCGCCGCCGGGCATGGGCATGTCCTTCTTGGGCTCGGGCTTTTCGGCCACGGCGCATTCGGTGGTCAGCAGCAGCGAGGCAACGGAAGCCGCGTTCTGCAGGGCGATGCGGGTAACCTTCTTGGGGTCGATGACGCCGGCCTTGATCAGGTCTTCGAAGTCGCCGGAAGCGGCGTTGAAGCCGAAGCCGTCCTTGCCGTCGCGCACCTTCTCGACCACGATGGAACCTTCGTAGCCAGCGTTGGAGGCGATCTGGCGCAGCGGTTCCTCGATGGCGCGGCGGATGATGTTCACGCCCGCGGCTTCGTCGTCATCGGCGGGCTTCACGTCGTCCAGCACCTTGCAGATGCGGATGTAGGCGGTGCCGCCGCCGGGGACGATGCCTTCCTCCACCGCGGCGCGGGTGGCGTTCAGGGCGTCCTCGACGCGGTCCTTCTTTTCCTTCATTTCGGTTTCGGTGGCCGCGCCCACGTTGATCACGGCCACGCCGCCCACCAGCTTGGCCAGGCGTTCCTGAAGCTTTTCGCGGTCGTAGTCGGAGGTGGTTTCGTCGATCTGGGCG
>JALHHV010000169.1:0-673 GCA_022837365.1 Desulfovibrio sp.
GCGCGGGCGGCGCGCTCCGGCGCGTCCAGGCGGAAGCGGTAGTCGCGCTTGGGTCCGGCGGGGTGCAGTTCCGGGTACAGGGCCTTGTTGTAGGTTTCCTGAAACATGGTCATGCCGTCGATGCCCGCGTCCACCAGCAGGGCGTACTCGTCGTCCGTGAGGGAATAGACCTCCACCGACAGCGAAGGAAAATACGGCGCCAGCAGCCGCGCGGCGTGGGCGATGTACTCCGGCCCGGACACGTGGCGCGCGTCGCCGGTGAGCAGCAGCAGGTGACGCAGGCCCGTGGCGGCGATGGCCCGGCCCTCGGCCACGATCTCCGCGTCCGTCAGGCGCTGGCGGGGAATGTGGTTGCGCGCGTTGAAGCCGCAGTAACGGCACTGGTTGGTGCAATGGTTGGAAAGGTACAGCGGGGTGAACAACTGGATGGTGCGGCCGAAGTGGCGCACCGTCAGTTCGCGGGCGCGGCGGGCCATGGCTTCCAGTTGCGTGGCCGCCGCCGGGGAAAGCAGGACCGGCAGGTCGTGCGGGGAAAGGCGTTCCTTGCGCAGCACGCGGGCCACGTCGGCGGCGGTGGCCGATTCCATGACCTCGCGCAGGGGGGCGTCCGCCACGCGGGGGGTCCATTCACTGACCACGTCGTACATGCTCATGTCCTGCTCCTTGTGCCGGG
>JALHHV010000169.1:683-4956 GCA_022837365.1 Desulfovibrio sp.
GTCACCGGCCCCGCGCCGGAACGATACGCCGCGCGCCCGGCGCGCACCGCCTCGCCAAAGGCGCGGGCCATGCCTATGGGGTCGCCCGCCGTGGCGATGGCCGTGTTCACCAGGCACGCGGCCGCGCCCATCTCCATGGCCTCGCACGCTTGCGAGGGCTTGCCGATGCCCGCGTCCACGATGACCGGCAGGTCGATTTCCTCGATGAGCACGCCGATCATCTCGGCCGTGCGCAGCCCCCGGTTGGTGCCGATGGGCGCGCCCAGCGGCATGACGGCGGCGGCCCCGGCGTTGACCAGGTCGCGCGCCACGTACAGGTCGGGGTTCATGTACGGCAGCACCACGAAGCCCTCCTTCGCCAGCGTTTCCGTGGCGCGGGCCGTGGCGTAGCCGTCCGGCAGCAGGAAGCGGCTGTCGGAAATGACCTCGATCTTGATCCAGTCGCCGCACCCGGCGGCGCGGGCCAGCCGGGCGATGCGGACGGCCTCGTCGGCCGTCCGCGCGCCCGAGGTGTTCGGCAGCAGCCGCATGTGCGGCGGAATGTGGGCCAGCACGTTGGTCCTGGGGTTGGCCAGATCCACGCGCCGCAGCGCCACGGTGATGACCTGGGAGCCCGAGGCCCCGGCCACGTCAGGGATGAGGGAGTCGGTGCCGTACTTGCCGGTGCCGGTGAAGAGGCGGCTCGTCAGTTCCGTCCCTCCGATCACCAGCGTGTCGTTGTCGTGCGTGTCGTGCGTCACTAGCCCCCTCCCACGAAGTGCAGTAGTTCGAGTTCGTCTCCCTGATCGAGCCGGGTGGCCCCGTACTCCCCGGACTTCACGATGGCGCGGTTGCGCTCGACCACCACGGCCTCGGGCCGCAGGGCCATCCGCTCCAGCAACTGGAGCAGCGTCGTGCCGGGTTCGCATTCCATCTGCTGTCCGTTCACGCGTATCGTCATGCCGTAACCTCCGCTGCCGCGACGTTCGAGAAAGCGAAGGGAGCCTGCGAACGGCAAGCTCCCCTGTGATGGCCCGAAGGCGAGGAAGCTTCCCTACGGCAGGATGACCTGCATCAGGTTCTCGGGGTCGGAAGGCCGTCCTTCCCTCTCAGCCCGTACGGGCTCCCCCAGCTTCGCGTTGTGGCGCGCCCGCCGTGCGGCCTGTCCTGCTTCCGTGCGGCGGGCGAACGAAAAAACGCCCGTCGCAGGGTGGACGGGCGTTTCCGGCATTTCGGGCGCGGTACGCTCAGCTTCCCTACGGCAGTGTGAACTGCTTCAGGTTCAGAGGGTCTGGAGGCATGCTCCACTCTCAGCCCTACGGGCTCCCCTAGCTGAATGCTTGAACAATACCCCCCGGCCGGGGGGATGTAAAGCGGTAAATGCGGGCGCGGCTCATTCCAGATGCACGCCGCCCTCCGGCTCCAGCAGGATGACCTCGCTGTTGTCGTCGTAGGACAGGATTTCGGCGTAGCGGCCCCAGTTGATCATGGTCTCCACCTGGCGGGCCGCTTCGACGCGGGGAAATTCCAGCGACAGGGCCGTCTCCGCCACCTCGAACTTGATCTGGCGGTTGCCGCTGGCCCGCAACAGGTCCAGCAGCCACGCCACCAGCGGCAGACGGCGCAGGCGCGAGCCGAAGATTTCCTTGCGGGCCAGGATGGACGCCTCGGCAAAGGTTTCACCCAGGGGGGTCAGTTCCATGTCCCCGGTGCGGATGGTGACGAAGCCCAGCAGTTCCGCCGCCTCGATGACCTTCAGCAGGTAGTCGGACGACACGTGCAGTTCCTCGGTCAGGCGGTAGATGTCCGCGCCGTGGGCGGGCTGGTCGGCCATGCGCTCCACCAGGCCGGTGATCTCGTTGATGGTCAGGTCCGGCAGGCGGCGGGTGTGGCCGGGCTGGCCGGGGGCGGTGCCCAGTTCCTCGTCCTCGGTCAGGGTCTGGCCCGCCAGCAGCGCGTACACCCTGTCCACGAAGGCCAGGTACTCCGGCGACTTGCGCTGGCGCGGATGGGGCAGGTCCACGGGCATGACGCGCACGATGTGGCCGGGGTCCTTGTCCATGATCACGATGCGGTCGGCCATGAACACCGCCTCGTCGATGTTGTGCGACACCATCAGAATGGCCCGGGTGGGAATCTTGCCGCTGGTCCACAGCTCCAGCAGTTCGCCGCGCAACGTTTCCGCCGACAGCACGTCCAGGGCCGAGAACGGCTCGTCCAGGCACAGCAGTTCCGGCTCCACGGCCATGGCGCGGGCAAAGCCCACCTTCTGGCGCATGCCCCCGGAAAGTTCGCGCGGGTAGGCGTTGTCGAAGCCCGCCAGCCCCACCCGGTCCAGCAGGTCCAGGGCGCGCCGGGCGCGCACGCGCGGGGGCACGCCGCGCGCCTTCAGCACCACCTCCACGTTTTCCTGCACGGTCAGCCACGGGAACAGGGCGAAGGTCTGGAACACGATGGTGGCGTGGGGGTTCACCCCCTCCAGCCGCCCGCCCCGGTACAGCACTTCGCCCTCGGTGGGGGCGATGAGCCCGGTGATCATGCGCAGCAGGGTGGATTTGCCGCAGCCGGACGGCCCCAGCAGCGCCACGAACTCGCCCTCGGCGATTTCCAGGTTGATGCCGGACACGGCGGTGAAGCGGCGCGCGCCGCTGCCGTACGCCTTGCCAAGGCCGCGCAGGGCGACGAGAGGTGCATGCATGCCCTACTCCATGCGGAAACGTTCTTCGGCCAGGCGGTACAGGCGCCGCCACACCAGCCGGTTGAAACCCACCACGGTCACGATCATGCTCAGCGTGCCCGCGAACAACAGGGGAAAGTCGCCCTCGGCCGTGGCCCGGGCGATGATGGCCCCGATGCCCGTTGCACTCAGCGTACGGCCTCCAAAGGACACGTACTCGGAAACGATGCTGGCGTTCCACGCCCCGCCGCTGGCCGTGATGGCCCCGGTGACGATGTACGGGAACAACGCGGGCAGGATCAGGGTGCGCCACCGCTGGGCGCGCGAAAGACCGATGAGCGCGGCGGTGTCCTTGAGGTCGCGCGGGATGGACGATGCCCCGGCGATGATGTTGAACAGCAGGTACCACTGGGTGCCCAGCAGCATCAGCAGCACCGCCGCCGCGTTCAGCCCGTGGGTCACGTCCACCAGCACCATCAGGAATACCGGGAACAGCGCCGTCGCCGGGATGGACGCGGCGATCTGGACGACGGGTTGCAGCACCCTCGCGAGGCGGGCGTTGGTGCCGATGAGCACGCCCACCGGCAGGGTCCAAGCCAGGGCCACGGCCATGGCCGCCATGACCCGCAGGAAGGTGGCCGCGATGCCGATGGCCATGCCGCGCCAGCTTTCCGGGGATACCTGCACCAGGAGGCCGCTGCCCTTCCACAGGCCGAAGGCCACGCACCCGAACAGCAGCGCAGCGAACAGGCGGCCCGCCCACGGCTCGTTACGGACCACGTCCATGCTCTCGCCCGAGGGCGGAAAGCGGCGGATCAGCCAGGCGTCCACGGCTTCGGCGGCCGGGGCCAGCCCCCTGTCCAGAACTGCCCGCACCGGGGCCATGCGCCCCGCCGCACGCAGCAGGTCCAGAAACCACGACTCCGGCTGCCCCTCCTCGGCCACCATGGTCAGCTTGAACCGCTCGCCCCAGGCCAGCAGCGGCCGCCACACCAGCTGGTCCAGCGTGACGATGACCACCATCATGGTGCCGAGGCCCATGAGGATGGCGGTGGTATCCTCTCGCGCGGCGGCTTCCTGAAGGTAGGAGCCAAGGCCCGGCAGACGGAAGTCGCGGCTGCCCACGGTGAACATTTCCGCCGCCATGAGAAAGAACCAGCCGCCCGCCCAGCTCATGATGCTGTTCCATAGCAGGCTCACCCCGGCGAAGGGCATGTCCAGCGTGCGGAAGCGCTGCCAGGCGCCCATGCGGTAGCCCGCCACGGCCTCGCGCAGGTCGCCGGGCAGGGTGGTCTGGGCCTGATACCACGCGAAGGTGATGTTCCAGGCCTGGCTGGTGAAGATGAGCACCACCGAGGCCGCCTCCACCGCCACGGCCTGGGGCAGCACGGCGGAAAGGCTCAGCAGCACCACGGGCAGGAAGGACAGGATGGGCACGCTCTGCAGGATGTCCAACACGGCCAGCAGCACCGGCCCGGCCCGGCGCGAACGCGCGGCCAGCGTGCCGTAGCCCAGCGAAAAGACCATGGACAGCAGGTAGGCCAGGAACATGCGGCCCACCGAATACGCGGCGTAGCGCGGCAGCATGGCCGGGGCCAGCGAGATATCCGGACCGGA
>JALHHV010000170.1 GCA_022837365.1 Desulfovibrio sp.
CGGCCGCGTGGTGCGCCACAACCGCCGCGTGGTGGCCATCGTCGAGGCCAAGGACTACGACGAAACCCTGTACGGCCCGGAACCGGACGAGATCAACGCGGGCATCTACTGCCTGCGCATGGACGCGGTGGAAAAGCTGCTGCCGCGCCTGACCAACGCCAACAAGAGCGGCGAATACTACATCACCGACCTGGTCGGACTGGCCGTGGCCGAACGCATGGACGTCATCGGCGTGGAATGCGGGCAGGACCCCAACCTGCTGGGCGTCAACGACCCGGCGGAGCTGATCCGCTCGGAGGCATTGGTGCGCGCGCGCATCGCCCTGAACTGGATAGAGAAGCGCGTGCTCATCCACGCGCCGGAAACCGTGCGCATCAGCCCGCGCGCGGTGCTGGAGCCGGGCGCGGAACTCTACGGCCCCTGCGAAATCTACGGCGCGTCGCGCATTGCCCGCGCAGCCGTTGTCCATTCGCACTGCTGGCTGCGCGACGCCGTGGTGGCCGAAGGCGCCACCGTGCACCCCTTCAGCCGCGTCGCGCATTGCCCGCGCAGCCGTTGTCCATTCGCACTGCTGGCTGCGCGACGCCGTGGTGGCCGAAGGCGCCACCGTGCACCCCTTCAGCCACGTGGAAAAGGCCGAAATCGGCCCCGGCTGCGTGGTGGGCCCCTACGCCCGCCTGCGCCCCGGCGCGGTGATGGAGGAAGGCGCGCGGGTTGGCAACTTCGTGGAAATGAAAAAGGCCCGCCTGTGCAAGGGAGCCAAGGCCAACCACCTGACCTACCTCGGCGACGCGGAGGTGGGCCCCGGCGCCAACATCGGCGCGGGCACCATCACCTGCAACTACGACGGCCTGCACAAGCACCAGACCGTCATCGGCGAGGGGGCGTTCATCGGCAGCAACAGCGCGCTGGTGGCCCCGGTGACCATAGGCGCCCGCAGCCTGGTGGGCGCAGGTTCCGTGATAACAAAGGATGTTCCGGACGATTCGCTGGCCATCGCGCGGGGCCGCCAGACGACCATGCCGCGCCGCGGGAACCCTTGATTTCACGCCGTGAAACGGCTATTTAACAGACATGGAACTGATTGACCTGCTTGAAACCCGCGTCACGGCGCTCCTGTCGCAGCTCGAAACCCTGCGCGAGGAGAACCGTCGCCTTCGGGAAGAGGTCGAAGGCGGCCTTTCGGCGCTGGCGGAAGAGAACCGGACCCTCAAGGAAGCCCTTGACGAGGAGCGCACCGTGAAGGATGCGGTGCTTACGCGCATCGACGCGCTGCTGCTCCGCCTCAAGGACCAAACCGGCGACGCCTAGGCGCGTCGAGGCCCCATGCGCACCTACAACCTCACCGTCCTGGGGCTTGAGGTTTCCTTCAAGGCCGAGGCCGACCCCGCAAGGGTCGAAACCGCCAAGGCCCTGGTGGAAGAACGGTTCGACAGGCTGAAGTTCCACGGAAGACAGCTCAGCAAGGAGAAGCTGCTGACCTTTCTGGTTCTGGGACTGGCGGACGACCTGTTGCAGTCTACCCGGCAGAGGGACGACATGCGTAGCCGCATGGAAGCCCTGCTGGCGAAAATAGAGGAATCTGCGTAACTCCCGTTGCGCCGATGCATAACGATCCCTGGAGTGTGCGTGATTGACCTGCCATCGCTGACCTCACAAGAAAAAAACAGGGGACCTGTACGGCGGACCGGTGTGCAGACCCGGCCCCGCGCCGGGGAGCCTGAAGGCCCGCCCGAGGTCCCCACCCTGACATAGTCAGGTCCTGCTTTGGCACGTCACACGGCGCTCCGGGGCTTCGTCCATGCCCCCTCGCCCCCAACAAGGCCCGCCCGGCGGGGCATCCGCGTTTAGCACAAGAGTGCGCGGACCCCGGCGACGCGGCCGTCCGTCCCCTCCTTGCCCGAGCTCCCGTCTTCCCCGTGCTCATGGAATCGGCACGGTGATTTGGCGCGTCTTCACGCCGTGGCACTGCCCGCCGCCCCGCTGGGGCGGCCCGCGCACGGCCCGGAAGGCGCACCAGGCCCGCTTGCCGGACGCGACATCGGACGCTGGTCCGACACCATAACGGGAGTTGCAGTATGGGGCTCATGGAAATCATCTACGTCGTCGTAGGAGCGATCATCGGCGCGGCATCGGGCTATGCCCTGCACCGCTACGTCAGCTCCAAGCGCATCGCCGATGCCAACGAACTCGCCAAGCGCATCGTCGAGGAAGCCCGCAAGGAAGCGCAGGCCCAGAAAAAGGAAATCCTGCTCCAGGGCCAGGACGAAATCTTTCACCAGAAGCGCGAACTGGAACACGAAATCAAGGAGCGCGAGCGCGAGCTGAAGGCCCGTGACCGCAAGATGCAGGAACAGGGCGAACGCCTTGAGGAAAAGCTGGAGAAGGCCACCGAGAAGGAGCATGAGGTGCTCGCCGCGGAAAAGGAACTGACCCGCCGCGAACGCCGCATGTCCGACATGGAGGAGCAGATTTCCAGCCGCATCGAGGAACAGGAACGTCGCCTGCAGGAAATATCGGGCCTGACCGCCGAAGAGGCGAAATCGCGTCTTTTCGAAGACATCGAGGCGCGCACCCGCCACGAAGCCGCCAAGATGATCCGGCTCATCGAAACCGAGTCCAAGGAAACCGCCGACCGCAAGGCCAAGGAGATCATCGCCAACGCCATCCAGCGCTACGCGGGCGACTACGTGGGCGAGCAGACGGTGACGGCAGTGACCCTGCCCAGCGAGGACATGAAGGGCCGCATCATCGGCCGCGAGGGGCGCAACATCCGCGCGCTGGAAGCGGCCACCGGCGTGGACCTGATCATCGACGACACCCCCGAGACGGTCATCCTTTCCGCCTACAGCCCGCTGCGCCGCCAGGTGGCCAAGATGGCCCTGGAACGGCTGATCCAGGACGGGCGCATCCACCCGGCGCGCATCGAGGACATCGTGCGCAAGTGCGAGCAGGAGCTTGAGGTGCAGATCCGCGAGGTGGGCGAACAGGCCACCTTCGACGCGGGCGTACACGGCATCCACCCGGACATCGTGCGCCTGCTGGGCCAGCTCAGGTACCGCACCAGCTTCTCGCAGAACGTGCTGCAACAC
The DNA here is from genome assembly GCA_022837365.1 of Desulfovibrio sp. Classification (GTDB taxonomy): domain Bacteria; phylum Desulfobacterota; class Desulfovibrionia; order Desulfovibrionales; family Desulfovibrionaceae; genus Cupidesulfovibrio. Next base: position 3,093 of record JALHHV010000170.1, read on the forward strand.
TCGCTGGAAGTGGCCGCCCTGTGTGGCATGATGGCCGCCGAACTGGGCATGGACATCAAGAAGGCCAAGCGCGCGGGCCTGCTGCACGACATCGGCAAGGCCGTGGACCACGAGGTGGAGGGGCCGCACGCCATCATCGGCTCGGACATCGCCAAGAAGTACAATGAAAGCAAGGAAATCATCCACGCCATCGCCGCCCACCACGAGGACATCCCGCCCAAGTCCGCCCTGGCCGTGCTGGTGCAGGCCGCCGACGGCCTGTCCGGCGCCCGCCCCGGCGCGCGCAAGGAACTGCTGGAAAACTACGTGAAGCGGCTGGAAGACCTGGAGAACATCGCCACCGGCTTCGAGGGCGTGGCCAAGGCCTACGCCATCCAGGCGGGCCGCGAGATCCGGGTCATGGTCAACTCCGACAACGTGGACGACGACCAGACCTACATGCTGTGCAAGGACATCGCGGGCAAGATCGAAAAGAACCTGACCTACCCCGGCCAGATCCGGGTCACGGTCATCCGCGAACGCCGCGCCGTGGGCTTCGCCAAATAGCCCGCGCGGCCCCGCCGCACACCCCCCGCAGAACCGAAGAAAGCCCGGCCGCAAGGCCGGGCTTTTCACATGGGGTTCCAAGGGCGGCAGGGGCGGTAGCCCCGTGGCCTTTGGCCAGCCCGGTCACGGCTCCACATGCCGCCGCACGATGCGGCGCAGGGTGCCGTCCTCGTCCATGTGGCGCAGGGCCACGTCCATGCGGCGCACCGTCTCGTCCGGCACGGTGAGCGGCCAGAAGACGTGCACCGGCAGTTCCAGCCCCACCGGCGCCGTGCGCATGCGCGAAGGCTCGGCGGGGTTCAGCAGGCGCAGGGCGCCTGCCTCGCCCACCAGCGCCACCTGCACCCGGCCCGCCTCCAGCTTGCGCAGGCACAGCGCTTCGCTGGGCGCGGGGTCCAGGTTCCAGGCCCCGTCCGCAAGGGCGCCGTCCAGGGGCGGGCCGTAGTTCCAGCCCTCCACGATGCAGGTGCGGTGCGGCTTCAGGTCGGCCACGCGACTGGCCTGGAAGGCGCTTTCCACGGGCAGCACGGCCACGATGCGCTCCAGGTGCAGGGGCAGGCTGACCCGCCACTGTCCGCGCGCACGGGTGGTGGAAAAGGCCCCGCCAAGGGCCGCCTCGCCCGTTTCCAGGGCGCGCAGGGCCCGCGTCCACGGGGCCACGCGAATGTCCAGCTGCACGCCCGAGCGGCGCGCGGCCTCACGCAGGATTTCCGGATACAGCCCGGCGGGCTTGCCGGCGTCGTCACGGTAGGAAAGGGGAAAGTGCTCGTCGTTGCACAGCACCACGGGAGTCGCGGCCCTGCCCGCCGCCGGATGCACCAGCAGCGCCAGCGCCGTCACCGCAGCCATGCGCAGGACCGTCATGGACAGGTGCAGCAGTATGCCCCATGGACGCGACATGGGTCCCCCCGGCGAGATGGGAAACGCCCTGGCGATTGCCCCGCCATGCGCGTTTTCGGTGGCAGGATTCCACTCGCGCCCCTCCCGGGGACGGGCGCGCCGAACCCTCCGGGCGTTCCCGGCGGCACCGCCGCTGAGTGTTCGCCCAACATTATCTTGAGCTATGACGCCCCGGAAGGATTGTCAATGCACTGCCCCCTCAGGCGAACAAGGGCAGCGCGGGCAGCCCCCGCCCAGACTGGCCGGACTGGCCGGACTGGCAGGTCCAGGCTGAAATCGTTCACGAAGGTCCGGATGTGGCTGTCCGTGACCTCGTCGGACATCTCCTGGGCGTGTTCGCGTATCCACCCCCGCGAGGCCGCCGGGTTGGCGTTGGCGTATTCCAGGCTGCGCCGGATGGCGTCCTGCACGGCCAGGATGGCGTCCCCGCCCAGGTCGCGCCGCGCCGCGATGGCCCCCAGCGGCAGGGGCAGCCCGTAGGCGGATTCCCACCACTGGCCAAGGTCCAGCACGCAGTGCAGGCCGTAGCCGCCGTAGGTGAAGCGCCCCTCGTGGATGACCAGCCCGCAGTCGGCCTTTCCGGCGGCCACGGCGGGCATGACCTGGTCGAACACCATTTCCTCGCGTGGGCCTTGCAGCGCGCCGTGCAGCGACAGCAGCAGGTTGGCCGTGGTCATGCGGCCGGGAATGGCCACCCGCGCCCCGGCCAGGTCCGCCGGGGACAAGGGCTCGCGCGCCACCAGCAGCGGGCCGCAGCCGCGCCCCAGCGCCGC
>JALHHV010000171.1 GCA_022837365.1 Desulfovibrio sp.
GCTGCGCGGCGAGTACCGCCGGGTGACGCTGGGGCCGTTGCATGTGGGGGCGCTTTTCGCCGACTTCGATTAGGGGCCGCCGCCAAATTGTCCTTTTGCTGCCCGTTGGCTGACCGACCCGAAGGGCGCGAAGCGTGCCCGTTACGCGAGTTTGCGAGCGTTACGGGCATCGAGCGCAACGCGGTCGAACTTCGCCTGCCATGGCTTTGCTGTCCTTATCCGTAAGACTCGCGCTGCGCGCTCGCCTAACAGCTAAGGCTCGGTCGAATACGATAAGAGCGCGCTGCGGTCCTCATCCGTAAGGTTCGCAAGCTCGCCTAACGGCTGAGGCGCTCTGCGGTCCTCATCCGTAAGACTCGCGCTACGCGCTCGCCTAACGGCTGAGGCACTCCCTCATGGCAGGCTCCTTTTCCTTGCCAACGAACAAAAATCCTAATTTGGCAACCGTCCGGCGAGTGCCGGGGGAAAACCCCCGCTTGCACCGGCATCGCCTGTAGCGCTGGCTTGGCCGAGGGGCTTCCTTTTTCCGTGGGGCATGAAGCTGCGCCGCATGCGCGGAGTGCCGCCGCGTTCCTCCTCCGTATCCATCCGCAGGGCTTGTGAAAGAGAAGACAAGCGGGGCGGATTTTGCTATCGGTAACGCCATGCCCGATCCCGGCCCGAGGCCGGAGACGAGTACACATGCTGTTGCGAAAGCGTGCCTGGGACATCGTGCGGGAGGAATTCCCCAAGCTGCGCGAGGACGATTCGCTGGCCGAGGCCATGCGCAAGCTCAGTTCCTGCGTGGGGCCCGGCGGCGGGGGCGGGGCGGGCTGCCTGTGCGCCCTGGTGTATGACGAGCGCGACATGCTGCGCGGTGCGCTTTCGGTGTGGGACACCGTGCGCTTCATGGAGGATTCGCTGCTGCGCAGCGGTTCCCTGCGCGGCATCGAGGAGGACGGCTTCGACCGCATCTACCGCAATGCCTGCAAGGTGGCCGGGTCCACCAAGGTGCGCGACGTCATGGACCGCGACATGACCCAGGTGGCCCCCGACGACCCGCTGCTGGTGGTGCTGGAGAGCTTCGTGAAGAAGGGACGCAGCTACGCCGTGGTGACCGAGGCGGGCAAGGTGCTGGGCGTCATCATGATCAACGACGTGTTCCGCGAGATCAGCGGCGAGATCATCAGCCGCGCCTGAATCCGCAACAGATGCATGCCGACGAACAAGGGCCGCTCCCGGAAGGGGGCGGCCCGTTTGCGTTGCGCGTGGGTTGGGTGGCGGGAGGGCCGGCTGCGCCGTCACTCCCCGGCCGTCACCCCCTGGCCGGGGTCTCGGTCTTGGGCGTTTCCCCCCTGGGCTTGATGGCGGCGCCGAAGGCGTTGGTCACCAGCGCGTTGAGCAGCAACGAGGTGTAGCGCGTGTCGTAGCGCGTCTTGTCCGCCGCCAGTTCCTGCGCCGCGGGCACCAGGTCCTTGGCCGGGGCGTGGGGGCGTGCGCTGATCATGGCCGAGAATGAATCGGCCACGGCGCAGATACGGCCCAGGCGGCTGATCTGCTCGCCCTTGAGCTTTTGGGGGTAGCCCGAGCCGTCCAGCCGTTCGTGGTGCTCCAGGGTGCACTGGCGCAACTCGTCGAAGGCCAGTCCCATCTTGTGCATGATCTTGGCCCCCACCAGCGGGTGCAGGGGAATCTTGTCCTTTTCGTCGGGCTTCAGCGGAGAGGTCTTGGACAGGATGAACGCGGGCACCTTGGCCATGCCCAGGTCGTGCAGCAAGAGGGCCAGGGCCGAGCGGTCCATGTCCCGGCGCTTCAGGTTGTCGCCCATGGAGGTGACCAGCAGCCACAGCCCCACCGAAAGGGTGTTCAGCGAGTGCCTGGCCAGCGAATGTTCGCGGTACAGGCGGCGCATGAACTGCTTCACCCGGTGCCTGTCCTGCCACAGGTATTCGGTGAGGACCATGACGTCGCGGTACAACACCTCGAACACCGGCTTCACCGGCTGCTCGATGAACCCGTTCACCCGCAGGGTCAGGGCCTGCTGGAAGATGTCCGCGACCTCGCCTTCCTTCAGGTTCTTGTCCACCAGCACGAGGTCGAGCTGGTGGACGATGTGCTGTGAATAGATGGGGTGGTCCGACCGCGACACGAACAGGTCGCCCGCCTCGCACAGCCGCTGCACCTCTTCCACCTGCTCGTTGGAAAGCCGCGCGCCCTTGCGGGTGTACGGCTGCAACTGCGCGATGTCCTCGCGGAAGCGGAACAGGTCCACCGGGGGACGGTATTTGGGGAAGCTCGACAATATCTCCGTGCTGATCTGGTAGTATTCCTCGGAGATATTGTCGGGGATGGTTGCCTTCACCGTGGGTAGCTCCCTTGTGGCGCGCGCGTCGTGGGCGGCGGGGGCGCGGCGGAGCCCGGCCCGCACGGGAGCCCGGCGCCGCCGCCTGCCGTCATTTCCTGTAGATCTTCACCATGTTGGTGCCGCGCGGCTTGCGGCCCGACTTGGGCTGCCCGGCGGTGATGACCACGTTGTCGCCCTTTTCGAAGTCGGGCGCGGTGTCCACGAAGCGCTCGGCCCGGGCCACGTGGCTGGGAATGTCCTGCGGGATGTCCTGCGGCACGATGCCCCACGAGAAGTTCAGGGCGCGCAGGGCCGCCGGGTCGGGCGTCAGGGCCCAGACCATCTGGCGCGGGCGGCGCGACGAGATGAGCCGGGCCGATGCGCCGCTCATGCTGTGCGAGACGATGCCCTTGGCTCCGGTCTTCTCGGCCAGCAGGCACGCCGCGTAGGCCAGGAATTCCGCCGTGCCCTTTTCCTCGGCCGGTTCCACGAGGCGTTGCGTCTCGAAGTGCAACTCTTCCGCCTTGGTGGCGATTTCCTTCATGAATTCCACGGTCTCCACGGGAAAGTTGCCCATGGCCGTTTCTTCCGAAAGCATCACGCAGTCCGCCCCGTCCAGCACCGCGTTGGCCACGTCGGTGGTTTCCGCGCGGGTGGGCGAAGGGCTGTTGACCATGGACAGCAACATCTGGGTGGCCACGATGACCGGCTTGGCCGCGCGGTTGCAGGCGCGGATGATGCGCTTCTGCATGGCGGGCAGGGCGGGCAGGGGGCATTCCACGCCCAGGTCGCCGCGCGCCACCATGATCACGTCGGCCTCGGTCAGGATGTCCTCCAGCCGGTCCACGGCGTTCTGCCGTTCCAGCTTGGCGATGACCGGGATGTGTTTGCGGCCGCTGGCCGCGATGATTTCCTTGGCGTCGCGGATGTCTTCCGGCGTCTGCACGAAGGACAGGGCCACGGCGTCCACGCCCAGTTCCAGGCCGTCGGCCAGGTCCTTGCGGTCCTTTTCGGTCAGGGCGGGCAGGCGCACCGACTTGCCGGGCAGGGCGAGGCCCTTGCGCGAGGTGATGATGCCGCTGTTGTCGGCCTCCAGTTCGAAGCACCCCTCCGGCGCGGTGCCCAGCACGCGGAACTGCAACCCGCCGTCGGAAAGCACCACCCGGTCGCCGGCTTCCAGCCCGTTCAGCACGGCCTGGTTGGAGAAGGGGATGAGCGGCAGCACCGCGCCCGCCGGGGCCTTGGGACCCAGCAGCACGCGGTCGCCCTTGCCCACGGAGACGGCGCCGTCGGGGATCTCGCCGATGCGGATCTTGGGGCCGGAAAGGTCCTGCAGGATGGTCACCGGGCAGCCGCATTCGGCTTCCAGTTCGCGCAGCGTGCGCACCAGGTCCACGAACATGGATGCGCCGCCGTGGGAAAAGTTGAGGCGAAAGATGCGCACTCCGGCGGCGATGAGGCGCGAAAGCACCTCCCGCGAGCGCGAGGCCGGTCCTATGGTGGCGATTATCTTCGTTCTCATGCTCCACCCCTGTGCAATAAGTTGTATCTTGTCAAGCCGTTTGTGCGTCGCTGAGGGGGCCGCCAGTCGTATGGGGACGCCGTGACGGATACACCGGTATATCGTGCCGACACCCTTCGTGTCCCCCTGCTTTCCGTAAAAATATCAGGGCAGGCCATGTCCCGGTGCGCCGGGGCGGGGCGCATGCCGCAACGCGGCGCCGCGAATCCCGTGCGGCAGCGCACGCGCGGCACGGGCCGCGGGTGCCGGACGGTGGTGGCGCGGCATCCCGCAGCATGCCGGTTATATGGTGGAATCATGTGATATTGTTGTGCGATTGCCTGCGCGCCGGTTGCCGTTAGAAATTTTCTAGACTCGCTTGGCGGCCACGGCTTGACAGTGCCAGACATATCATAGAGAAAGTGGGAAATTGTGGTAAAAGGTGGTAGACTCTTCTCAGGAAAGGCCCCTTCCCCGGACGGAAAGCACCCCGCGCGTCACGCGGGGGAAACGGCGGAAGCGGGCGCGCATCCTCGACGCTTCGCGCAACAGCGCGAGATGAAAGGCAAGTGGTGTTCCCGTGTTGTTCAGAGGCCGTTCCCACCGCAGTCTCGACCCCAAGGGCCGACTGATGCTGCCGCCGGATTTCCGCGACATCCTCGTGTCGCGCGCCGAGGGCGGCAAGCTGGTGCTGACCAGCTTCGACGACTGCGTCATGGGCTACCCCCTGCCGGACTGGGAAGACTTCGAGCGCAAGTTCTCGAACCTCAAGAACCCCTCGCGCAAGATGCGCGACTTCCGTCGCCTGGTCATCGGCAGCGCCGAACTCATGGACCTGGACGGGCAGGGGCGGGTGCGCATTTCGCGTTCGCACATGGACTACGCGGGCATCACCAAGGACGTGGTGCTGCTGGGCCAGGGCAGCCGCTTCGAAATCTGGGACCAGGGCCGCTTTGACGGCATCGTGGCGCAGGACTTCGACGACGTGGCGCCGAACTGGCCGACAGCGGCATAGAACTTTCCCTTTAGGGGCTGTCTCCAAATTGTCTTTTCGCCCGTTGGCTGCGTCAAACTTCGCCTGCCATATCGGTCGAATACGATAAGAGTATACTCCCTCATGGCAGGCTCGTTTTCCTTGCCAACGAACGAAAATCCGGCTTTGGAAACAGCCCCCCCGAGACAGAGGACACCGCAATGACCGGCGCACCCGTTCCCACCGCACCGCAGGCCGCCACCGCCCCCACGGAAGGCGCGCGCGCCGCCGCGCTGCACGTGCCCGTGCTGCTGGACGAGGTGCTGGAGGCGTTGGCGCCCCGCCCCGGCGGCCGCTATCTGGACGGCACCGTGGGG
>JALHHV010000172.1 GCA_022837365.1 Desulfovibrio sp.
CGGTCGGGCTGGCCGGGCCTGGCCGCGTCGGGATAGCCGATGCGCTGGTGGAACAGCCCGGTCAGGATGCGGTGGAAGTTTTCGCCCAGCTTGTGCAGGTCCTTGAAGGTCAGTTCCGATTCGTCAAGCTGCCCTTCGGCGAAGATGCCCTTGACGATGGTGTCGATGTGCCCCTTGATGCGCGCCGGGGTGGGGTCCACCAGCGTGCGGCTGGACGCCTCCACGGCGTCGGCCAGCATGACGATGGCCGCCTCGCGCGTCTGGGGGCGCGGGCCGGGGTACTGGTAGTCCTGCTCGCGCGGGTTTTCGCCCTGGTTCACGGCCTTCTGGTAGAAGTAGCGGATCACCCGCGTGCCGTGGTGCTGGCCGATGATGTCCACGATCTCCTGCCCCAGGCGGTGCTGCTGGGCCAGTTCCGCGCCCTTCTTGACGTGCGAGGTGAGAATCAGCGCGCTCATGGACGGGGCCAGCTTGTCGTGCTTGTTGCGCCCGCCGAACTGGTTCTCGATGAAGTATTCCGGGCGGCTCAGCTTGCCGATGTCGTGGTACAGCGCGGCCACCTTGCACAGCAGGCTGTTGGCGCCGATGGCCTTGGCCCCGGCCTCCACCATGTTCGAGACGATGAGCGAATGGTGGTAGGTGCCGGGCACCGCCACCATCAGGTCCTGCAACAGCGGCTGTTCCAGGTTCATCAATTCCATGAGCCGGAAGCGCGTGGTGTAGCCCAGGCACAGCTCGATGATGGGGGAAAGCGCGAACAGCAGCAGCAGCGAGAGCATGGCGTTGACCACCACGGCCAGCAGCCCCCATGCCAGCGCCGCCGGGTCCACGTGGCCCCCCAGCGCCGTGGCGCCCAGCCAGACGAAGGCCAGGCCCGCGCACAGCGGCAGCATGCTCCACACCACGTCCTGGCGGGTCTGGGCGCGGGTGACCAGCCAGGTGTTCCACATGGCGCCCAGGAAATAGAACATGAACAGGGCCAGCCCGCCGCCCGCCAGTACGGTGCAGAAGAAGGCCAGCAGCAGGCCGGTGACGCAGTAGCGCCGGGCCGAGAAGATCAGCGCGGCCAGGCCCGCCGCCCCGGCCACGGGAAAGGCGAAGGCCAGCACTTCCGGCGTCAGCGCCGCCCCCTGCTCCAGCACCCGCTGGCCCAGCAGCGTCAGCCCCTTGGACATCAGCGCGAACACCAGCAGCAGCAGCGCCACGAAGAACAGGTCCTTCTGGCGCACGGCAGAGCCCATGCGCCCGCTGGGCGAGAACAGCATGCCCGTGCCCAGCAGCAGAGAGGTGACCAGTACCCCGGCCACGGTGGCCAGGTGCACCTTTTCGCCCTTGCGGGCCCACAGGGCCTGCAATTTCATCTGCTGCTCGCGGCTTACCCGCTCGCCCTGGCGCACCACCACCTCGCCCTTCTGGATGCGGTAGAACACCGGCTCCACGGCGGCGGTCATTTCCGCCACGCGGGCGTCGGTGGCCTCGCGGTTCAGGGTCAGGGTGGGCGAGAGCAGGGGGGAGATCAGCAGCACGGCGGTGCGCCGCACGGCCAGCGAAGCCCTGGTTTCGTTCTTCAGGTTCTGGCTCAGTTCGGAGACCACCGAGCGCAGGTCGTGCAGGTTCTGCAGGTCGGTGCGCAGGGTTTCGCCGCCGCTGCCCAGGTCGCGCAGCAGCACCCCGCCCTTGAACTGGAGCGCGATGCGCGTATCGGCGGAAACGCCTTCGGCCAGGCGCGATTCCACCCACGGCAGGGCGCGGGTGGTCACCAGGGTCTGCAATTCCTCGCTGGACAGCACGCTCAGGGTGCGTTCGGTGATTTCCGTGCCCAGGGCCTCGGCCAGTTGCCAGCGCAGTTGTTCCTGCTCCGCCGGGTCGGCGTGGTTCACGGCCAGGAAGATTTCGTGCACCCGCTGGCGCAGGGCGGTGATGGGCTCGCGGCTCAGGTCGAACACGGCGGGCTGCAACTGGGCCACCTGGTCGCGCCGGGCGCGGGTGCCCTGCACGTCCTCCACCAGCAGGTCGCGGTCGGCGGTCACCTCTTGCGAGGCGACCTCTCCGGCTACGTACAGCCGCACCGAGGGCGACAGGTTGGCCCCGGCCAGCACGGCCAGCACGGCAAGGGTCAGGCAGAAGAAGAACAGCCCCGGCCCGGCCTGGTGGCGCGCCAGCCAGCGGAACGGCGCGGCCACGAATTCGGCGGTCAGGGCCTTGGGTCTAGCGCGGGTCTGCGGTTTCGTGGCGTTCATAGGCCTGCACGATCCTGCCCACCAGGGGGTGGCGGATCACGTCGTCTTCATGGAAGCGGATGGAGCGGATTCCCTTGACGCCTTCAAGCACGCGCAGGGCGTGCACCAGGCCCGAGCGCGACAGCGCGTCGGCCTTGCCCGATGCGGGCAGGTCTATCTGGGTGATGTCGCCGGTGATCACCGCGCGCGAGCCGAAGCCCAGGCGGGTGAGGAACATCTTCATCTGTTCCTGGGTGGTGTTCTGGGCCTCGTCCAGGATGATGAAGGCGTCGTTCAGGGTGCGGCCGCGCATGAAGGCCAGCGGCGCGATTTCGATGATGCCCGTCTCCAGCATGTCGGCCACCTTCTGGAAGTCCTGCATGTCGTGCAGGGCGTCGTACAGCGGGCGCAGGTAGGGGTTCACCTTCTCCACCAGGTCGCCGGGCAGGAACCCCAGCTTTTCGCCCGCCTCCACGGCGGGCCGGGTGAGGATGATGCGCTTGACCTTCTTGGCCAGCAGCATGGACAGGGCAACGGCCACGGCAAGATAGGTCTTGCCGGTGCCCGCCGGGCCCACGGCGAAGACCATGTCGTTCTCGCGCAGGGCGGCCACGTAGTCGCGCTGGCTGAGGGTCTTGGGGGTGATGGTCTTGCGGGGGGAGACCACGAACACCGCGTCGCGGAAGATGCGCCGCAGGTCGGCCGAGGGGTCGCGGTCCAGCATGCCGTAGGCATAGGCCATGTCGCGCGGGTACACGGGGTGGCCCGACTTCAGCAGGCCGTACAGCTGCGCCAGCAGGTTCAGCACCGTTTCGCGCACGCGGGCGTCGTCCGCGTCCACGGTGACGGTGGCCCCGCGCGTGTCCAGGCGGACGCCCGACTTTTCCGCGATCAGGGCAAGATTGGCGTTGTGCGCGCCGAACAGCTGGTTGGCCAGCGCGGCGTCGTCGAATTCCAGCGTGGCGGCGATGGTGGTTTGCGACATGTGTCTCGTGGGTTGCGGTGGGCGGAGCGGCGTTGCGGGCAATGCGCGGCAAACGCGGCGCGGCCGGTCCGGCTGCCGGGCGCGGGGGCGCACGGCATGGGGAACGGCCGTGGCTCCGGCCGGACGTGGTGGACACGAGCCCGGCTTGCGGAGGCGCGGCAGGAAGCCCGATTGGCAACCGGATACGACCAGTTGGCGACCGGATGGCGAGAGGATGGGGGCGCGCCGCGCGGATGTCCGTTACCGCCCCGATAGCCCGTTTCAACCCCGGCGTCCAATGGTTTCGCTGCCTGCGGGCGCGGCGGTATGCGTTGGTACATATGCGTGCGCGGTGACGTGCGGGAGCGGCGCGCCGGTGCGCGGCCCGGATGCCGGAGCAGTGCGGACTCACTCTCCGCGCTGGCATGGGCGATGCATCAAGCAATGTAAAGGCGGAGCCCGGCAAAATCGTCCGCCCGGAGGCAGCATGTCCATCTCGTCCATCAACGGCTACGGCAGCTACGGCACGTACGGCATCGACCTTTCGAACTACACCGACGGCAGTTCCACCACGTCGTCCTCGTCGTCCTCGGCATCGGGCGCGTCGTCGTCTTCCGCGTCGGGCAACACGGTGACCGGCCTTTCGCTGGATTACCTGTCCCAGCTTTCCGCCGTGCTCAAGGAAATTTCACCCAACGCCACCGGCAAGCTGACCTTCAGCATGGTGGAGGACTACCGCAAGCAGCTGGAGGAGGAGTTTTCCGCCAAGGTGCGCGAAGACCTGACCAAGCTGGGCGTGGACAAGGACGTGGAATTCCGGGTGGTCACCGACGAGAAGACCGGCGGTGTCTCGGTGATTACCGACAGCGCGGACAAGGCCAAGATCGAAAAATATTTCAAGGACAACCCGGACATGGTCAAGCAGCTCCAGAAGATCCAGACCCTGTCCAACCTCGAGAAGGCCCGCAAGGCGGAAGGATATTCCGCCCAGGACGTGAAGACCCGCCTGCAGATGGAAGCCATGAGCGCCTGGTGGAGCGAGGACGGCGCGGCGTCGCAGATCATGGACTATACCGCCGACCAGGC
>JALHHV010000173.1 GCA_022837365.1 Desulfovibrio sp.
GGCGTGCGCCCCGGCGGGGTCGCACTGGACGTGCCCCTCGCCGTGGATTGGGGGCAGGGGGAGAACTGGGGCGTTGCGCATTGACGAAATCTGTTGGAAGACATCGCGTGGGGGAGAGGCGGGAAACTTTTGGAAAAGTTTCCCGCCTCTCCCCCACACCCCCTCTCCACCCTTCCAAACTTTTCAAATGGGGCTGACGCCATGGCGTTTTTCCTCACCGTTAAAAAGTTTGGGGGGATGGGGGTCCGGGGGAAGGAGACCCTTTCCAAAGGGTCCCTTCCCCCGCAACGCTTTTCGTATTCCCATCAAAGGACCGCATGAAGACACTGACACTGAAACGCGGGGAAGAGCGCCGACTGCGCGTGGGGCACCTGTGGGTGTTCAGCAACGAGGTGGACGTGCAGCGCACGCCGCTCAAGGACTTTGCGCCGGGCGAGGCCGCGCTGGTCATGGACGACGGGGGCCGCTGCCTGGGCACAGCCTACGTGAACCCGGCCTCGCTGATCTGCGCCCGGCTGGTGAGCCGCCGCGAGAACGACCCGCTGAACGCAGACATGCTGCGCCAGCGCGTGGACCGCGCCCTGGCCCTGCGGCAAGCGCTGTTCGACACGCCGCACTACCGGCTGTGCTTCGGCGAGGGCGACATGCTGCCCGGCCTGGTGGTGGACCGCTACGGCGACACGCTGGTGGCCCAGATCACCACGGCGGGCATGGACGCGCAGACGGACGCCGTTGTGGCGGCGCTGGTGGAGGCCACCGGGGCCACCGGGGTACTGCTGCGCAACGACACGGCCTCGCGCGAACTGGAAGGACTGCCCCGCGAGGTGCGCGTGGCCTACGGGTCCGTCCCCGACACGACGGAGATTTCCGAGAACGGCTGCGCCTTCACGGTGCCGCTCACCGCCGGGCAGAAGACCGGATGGTTCTACGACCAGCGGGACAACCGGGCCTTTGCCGCGCGCTTCGCCAAGGGGCGGGACGTGCTGGACGTGTTCTGCTACGTGGGCAGCTTCGGGGCCACGGCGGCGCGCGCGGGCGCGGCCTCGGTGACGCTGGTGGACGCTTCCCTTCCGGCCGTCGAACTGGCGGTGGAGAACGTCAAGGCCAACGGGCGCGCGTACGGGATCAACGGCGTGGGCGGTGTGGACGACGCGGACGGCATCGAGGGCGACGCCTTCGAGGCCATGGCGGAACTGCGGCGCGAAGGGCGCAAGTTCGGCCTGGTGTGCCTGGACCCGCCCGCGTTCATCAAGCGCAAGAAGGACGCCAAGCAGGGCCTGACGGCCTACCAGCGGGCCAATGAACTGGCACTCGACCTGGTGGCCGATGGGGGTGTATTCGTCACCTGTTCCTGCTCGCAACACCTCGACAGGGAAGAACTGCGCCGCGTGCTCACCCATGCCGCGGCGAAACGCAAGATGCAGGCCCAGATCATCGCCCAGGGGCACCAGGGCGCGGACCATCCGGTACATCCGGCCATGACCGAGACCGACTACCTGAAATCCTTCACCGCGCGGATATTCCGCGCCTGAACCGGAGACATCGCGGCATGCTCGACAAGCCCCGCCTGCTCACCCCCGGCCCCACCCCCATTCCCGAACGGGTGCGGCTGGCCATGGCCCAGGACATGATCCACCACCGCAAACCCGCCTTCAAGGCCATCATGGCGGCGGTGCAGCCCAAGCTGCGCACGCTGTTCGGCACGTCCCAGCCGGTGCTGCCCATGGCCTGTTCCGGCTCGGGCGTCATGACCGCCGCCGTGCACGGCCTGTTCAGGCCGGGCGAGAAGGTCATCGTGGTCGAGGGCGGCAAGTTCGGCCAGCGCTGGCGCGAAATCGCCGCCGTGCGCGGCCTGGACGTGGTGTCCGTGGTGGTGGACTGGGGCCGTCCGGTCACCCCGGCGGAAGTGGAAGCCGCCCTGAACGAACACCCCGACGCCGCGGGCGTGCTGGTGCAGTCGTCGGAAACCTCCACCGGCACCCTGCACCCGGTGCGCGAGATAGCCAGACTTACCGCCGGGCGCGACACCCTGCTGGTGGTGGACGGCATCTCCGCCGTGAGCATTTCGCCCTGCCCCATGGACCAATGGGGCATCGACTGCCTGCTCACCGGCTCGCAAAAGGGGCTGATGCTGCCGCCGGGCCTCGCGCTCATCGCGCTGTCCGAGCGGGCCTGGCGCAAGGCGGACACCGTGCCGCCCTCGTGCTTCTATTTCAACTTCCGGGGCGAGCTGGCCAACCTGGAAAAGCAGCAGACCCTGTTCACCACGCCGGTCAGCCTTGTCATCGGGCTCAACGAAAGCCTGGACATGTTCCTGGAGGCCGGGCTGGACACCGTGTACCGCAAGCAGTGGGCGCTGACGCAGATGGCCCGGCGCGGGGTGACGGCCATGGGCCTTGAGCCGTTGGTGAAGGAAGGCTACACATGGGGCCTGACCAGCGTGCTGCTGCCCGAGGGCGTGCCCGCCACCGGCGTGCTGCGCGTGGCGGCGGAACGCTTCGGCGTTATCATGGCCGCCGGGCAGGACCACCTGAAGGAACGCATCATCCGCGTGGGCCACATGGGCTGGCTGGACTGGGCGGACCTGGCCGCCGGGCTGCACGCCCTGGCCGAGGGCTTCCGGGCCTGCGGCGGGTACATCGGCGCGCGCGACGTGCTGGAACAGGCGCTGGCCGCCTACCAGGCCGGGCTGGCGGTTGCGCCGGGAACCGAAATCTAGGGGCCGCTTCAAAATTGTCCTTTCGCCCGTTGGCTGCGTCAAACTTCGCCTGCCATGCCGGTCGAATACAATAAGAGTATACTCCCTCATGGCAGGCTCGTTTTCCTTGCCAACGGGCGAAAATCCTAATTTTGAAACAGCCCCTCGGCAATACGGGGGTTCGGGACGTACCGGAGGCGCTTAAAAAAGCCTAACGGCCCCAAACGCGAGGATGCGACCATGACCGACAACGAACGCACTGGCTGCGGCTGCACGTCAGGCGAAGGCAAGGACGGCGCTCCCCAGATGCCGCAGGTGACCTTTTCCACCTTCATCCTGTCGCTGGCCTCGTCGGCGCTGGTGCAACTGGGCGAAGTGCCCGACCCCGACACCGGGCGCACCAGCGAAAACCTGCTGATGGCCAAGCACACCATCGACGTGCTGACCATGCTGCAAGAGAAGACGCGCGGCTGCGCCGACGCGGACGAGGCGCGCCTGCTGGAGGGCGTGCTGTACGAACTGCGCATGAAGTACGTGGTGCACAGGAAGTAACCGCCAGGTCACACAGTCCAAACAGATCAAACAGCGCAAGGACCACGGCATGACCACCATCCGCGCCGGGCTCGTGGGCGTTACCGGCTACACGGGCATGGAACTTACCCGCCTGCTGGCGGGGCATCCGGACATGCGCCTCGTGCGCGCCACCTCGCGCACCGAGGCGGGCCGCCCCCTGTCCGACATCTACCCCTTTCTGCGCGGGCTGCCCGGCGGCGACGTGGTCATGACCGCGCCCGACCCGGACGACCTGGCCGCCAACTGCGACGTGGCCTTCCTGGCCGTGCCCCACGGGGCGGCCATGGAAATGGGGGCCACCCTGCGCGAGCGCGGCCTGCGCGTGGTGGACCTTTCGGCGGATTTCCGCCTGCGCGACCCCGACGTGTACGAAGCCTGGTACAAGGTGCCGCACACCCGCCGGGCCGAACTGCCCCAGGCGGTGTACGGCCTGCCGGAACTGTACGGCGAGCAGGTGAAGAAGGCGGGCATGGTGGCCAACCCCGGCTGCTACCCCACGGCCACAATCCTCGGGCTGTACGCGGCGCTGAAGCACGGGCTGGTGGACACCGGCGACATCGTCATCGACGCCAAGTCCGGGGCCACCGGCGCGGGCCGCAAGGCCGCCGTGGGCACGCTGTTCTGCGAGGTGTCCGACACCTTCCGGGCGTACAACATCGGCAAGCACCGCCACACCCCGGAAATCGAACAGGAACTGTCGGCCGTGGCGGGCACTGCCATGACGGTTTCGTTCAACCCGCACCTGCTGCCCGTCAACCGGGGCATCCTGGCCACCATCTACGCGAAGCTGGCAAAACCCGTCAGCCCGCAGGACGTGCAGGCGGCCTTCGAACAGACCTGGAAGGGGTCGCGCTGGGTGCGCGTGCTGCCCGCCGGGCAGCTGCCGGAAACCCGCCACGTGCGCGGCACCATGTTCTGCGACGTGGGCGTGGTCACCGACCCGCGCACCAACCGCCTGGTCATTCTTTCCGCCATCGACAACCTGTGCCGGGGCGC
>JALHHV010000174.1 GCA_022837365.1 Desulfovibrio sp.
CCGGCGGCGCGGTCACCGGCCCGTGGCCGCGCCTTCCCGCACCGGGACGGGCCGGGGCAGGCACACCCTGCCCCGGCCCTGCACCGGGCGGCGACATTTCCTTCGGCATCACGGAGGCACGCATGAAACTGGCATTCGCGGGCAAGGGCGGCGCGGGCAAGACCACGCTGGCGGCCTGGACGGCGGACTATCTGGCCCGGCACGGGCACGACGTCTGGATGATCGACGCGGACACGGCCCTGTCGCTGGGAAGGGCGTCGGGCCTGCCGCGCGACGGGCTGCCCGCGCCGCTGGTGGACCGGCACGACCTGATCATGCAGCGCATCGGCGCAGGCATGATCAGCCTCACCCCGGAGGTGGGCGACCTGCCCGAAACGCTGGCGGTGGACGTGCCTGTCGGCGGCCCCATCACGCCGGGCGTCGCGCCGGGGCGCAAACGGCTGCTGGTCATGGGATCGGTGGCCGGGGCCGGGGGCGGCTGCGCGTGCGAGGCCAACGCCCTGCTGAAAGCGCTGCTGGCCCATCTGGTGCACGACCGGCGCGAATGGGTGCTGGTGGATCTGGAAGCCGGGGTGGAACACCTTGGCCGGGGCACCGTGGCCGCCGTGGACGGGCTGGCGGTGGTCAGCGAACCGGGGCTGCGCAGCCTGGAAACGGCGGCGGACATCGCCCGGCTGGCGCACGGCCTTGGCCTGCACCGCCAGGTGCTGGCCCTGAACCGGCTTGCCGGACCATGCGCCGCCTGCGCGGAGGATGGCTATCTGCCCCAACTGCCCCGGCTGCCCGATACCCCGGAACTGGCCGGGCTGCCCGCCACGCGGGTGGGCGTGCCCGCCCTGCCCGGCCTTGCGACGCGCATGCTGGACGACGCCTGCGTCACCGGCCTGCCGGAGCAGGCGCTGGTGGACCGGTTCATCGCGCGGCTGCTGGAAGGCTTCGGGCACACGGCGGGGATCACGGACTGAGCGGGACCGAGCGAGCCGGAGCGGGCCGGAAAAAGGGCGGTACCAGACGCGGCCCCGCGCAACTCCCCATTAAAAATGACCAACGCCGGGCACTCGCGTGTCCGGCGTTCTCATTTTCCGTGTCTCAGTCCGCCCGCCGCACGCGCGGCAGCAGTTCCTTCCATCGTTCCGCGTCCAGCCGCTGGCCCGGCGGCAACGCGGCCAGCGTGGCGCGCAGGCGCAGGGCTTCGTCCCGCAGGGCCGTCAGGTCCACCCCGAACCACGCGGGCAGAAACGGGACAAGATGCCCGGCCCCGCGTTCCAGCAGGCGCAGCGCCCCGGCGTGGTTGCCGTTCTCCGCGTGCAGCAGGCCCACGGCAATCTGCAAAATGCCCTTGTACACGCCGCGCTCGGGCCGGGTCTCGTCCAGCCACAGATGTTCCAACACCTCGTGGCAGGTGAACCACGCCCCGGCCTCGAACAGGGCCAGCGCCCGGTCGAAGCGGCGGACTTCGTCAGGAGTGCGGCCGTTCGGGGGGCGGTCGCCGTCCCGTTGCGGATCATGGTCCATGAAGCCTCCCCGGCGGCGGCGCGCCGTCATAAAGGTCCGGGCATCCCGGAACGCGGCGGGCGGCTGTGGGCCCCGCTATACCCCGAAAAACCGCCGGGCGTTCTCCCCGGCCACCGTCCACAGTTCGGCGGTGTCCATGCCCCGCGCCAGGGCCACGGCCTGCGCGGTGAACACCATGTACGCGGGCTCGTTGCGCTTGCCGCGATACGGCACCGGCGACAGGTACGGGCAGTCGGTTTCCAGCAGCAGCCGGTCCAGCGGCAGCGCGCGCGCGGCCTCGCGCAGGGGTTCGTTGGCCGGGTAGCTGACCGGGCCGGGCAGCGAGACGTGCCAGCCGTGCGCCACGATGCGCCCGGCCTGCGCCGCGTCCCCGCCGAAGCAGTGCCACAGCAGCGGATAGCCGGAAAAGCCTTCCTCCTCCAGCACCCGCATGGTGTCGTCGAAAGCGTCGCGCGAGTGGATGACCACCGGCCGCCCCACGTCGCGGGCCATGGCCAGCTGGGCCCGGAAGGCCGCGCGCTGCACGTCGGGCGGGCAGTCGTCCCAGTAGAAGTCCAGGCCGATTTCGCCCACGGCGCGCAACCGCTCGTCCCGCGCAAAGGCGTCGCGCATGGCGGCCAGCGCCGCATCGTCGCAGGACTGCGCCTCGCAGGGGTGGACACCGAGCAGAAAGAACACCTCGGGCCGGTGCGCGAACAGGTGGCGGTTGGCCGCCCATCGTTCCGGCCCCAGGAACACGTTGCCGAGCAGCGCCACCCCGGCGGCGCGGGCGCGGTCCAGCATGGCCTCGCGGTCGGCGTCGAATTCGCTGCCGTCGAGGTGGGCGTGCGACTCCACGCCGGTGCAGGGCAGCCCCAGGCTTTCCGGCGCGGGCCGCTCCGGTTTCTTCTTGGACATGATGCGGATTCCTTATTGTGATGACGCGCGCGCGGCGGGGAACAGTTCGTCCTTCTCCGCCCGCGCCCACAGGGCCAGCACCGCCTCGCGCTGGCGGTCCAGCGAGCAGGCCCGCGCCGTGGCAAGGCCCGCCCGGCGCAGCGCGGCCAGTTCCGGCCCGCCCGTGGCCGCAAGGCGCACGGCCCGTTCCAGGGCCAGCCCGGCGGCCACCACGTCGGCGTCGGCGGCGATGTAGCCGTTGGGGGGCAGCTCCATGCCGCCGCTTGCCGGGTCCGCTTCGGGGCCGCCCCCGGTCCACCACGGGGTCACCCCGCCGGGCAGGGCCTGACGCATGTAGTCCCACCCGCCGAACCCGGCGAAGCCCACCAGCAGGCAGCCGCTGGCCATGGCCTCCAGCGGGGGCAGGGGGCAGCCCTCCGGAAATCCCGTGGTCAGGAACACGTGCGAGGCGCGCAGCAGGTCGGCCACCTCGGCCTGGGTGCGGCCATGAATCTCGCGCCACTCCACGTCAACGGAGGGCTCGCCGCGCGACGCGGCAAGCGCCAGCCGGGCGGCCAGCAGGTCGCGCACCTGCTGGGCCAGGGCGCGGTTCTTGCGCGGCATCCAGGCGATGCGCACCGGCCCGTGCGCGGGGCCTTCGGGCACGGCCCCGCCGTCCTCTCCATCCCCGCCGTCTCCTCCGTCTCCTCCATCCGGCCACGCCGGACGGAACAGTTCAAGGTCGATGCCGGGGCGCAGCACCGGGGCCTCGCGCCCGGTCACCTCGCGGGTGTACCAGGCCACCGGATCGGACACGGCCAGGAACGACACGTCCAGTTGCGGCCAGGCCACGCCCGGCGGCAGCGCGGACAGCAGGTACGCCCAGTTCTGCACGTACACCACGCAGCGCGCGCCCGCGCGCAGGCCGGGGGCCAGCGCGTTGACCCAGCCTTCCGGCGCCAGCCACACGTCGCTCGGGGTCAGCGTGGCCGCCGCCTCGTCCCAGCCCAGTACCGGGGCGGGCGGGTTGTCCTGATCAAGCCCCGGCGCGCCCCCTTCGCGCGGGACGAGAAACACCGGGTACCCGGCGGCATGCAGGTGCGCGGCCATGCGGTACAGCACGGCGAGGCCCCCGGTCATGCGGGGCAGCGGCGGAACGAACAGGAAGGTGCGCATGGGCGATGCTCCGTTGTTGCGCGCAGCAAAGCAGATACCGGAGTGAAGGGCAAGGGGGCCGGGGAAACGGAGGCGGAAGGCGCGCAGAAAGAAAAAACGGACGCCGGGGACGGAAGGCTCTCCCTCCATCCCCGGCGCGCGAAATCAGGCGGCGGTCAGCCTACTTGCCGCAGCACTTCTTGAACTTCCTGCCGCTGCCGCAGGGACAGGGCTCGTTGCGGCCCACCTTGGGGGCTTCGCGGCGGAAGGGTTCCTGCCCGTGCACCAGGCCGTCGGCGTAGTACCACACGCCGTCCTCGCTGCGGAAGAAGCTGTCCTCGCGCAGTTCCTGGGGCACGCCGCCCAGCACGTAATGGGCCACAAACGAGACCTCGCCGGTCTCGTCGCCGGGCTGGCCGCCCTTCACGGAAAGGACTTCCAGGCCCTTCCATTCCACGGCTTCGGACCAGGCGCGCATCTCGTCGACGCTGACGTCCTCGCGCATGGCCGGGTGGGTGGAGGTGTCCAGATAGTCGAAGGCGTGCAGACAGTGGGCGGAGTAGCGCGAACGCATCAGCGCTTCCGCCGTGGGCGCGGGCTTTTCGCCGCGCACGTAGGGGCCGCAGCAGGCGTCCAGCGCAAGGCCGGAGCCGCAGGGGCAAAGCGTGGTCTCGGACATGTGGGTCGATCCTTCGGCCCGCCGCCCGACGCTTCGCCCCGATGCACACAGTTCCTGCCGGTCGGCCAGGCGGCCCTCCAGCCAGTTCCGGGCGGCTTCATGCACCGGGCCGGACGCCCCGCGCACCACCTCGATGCCGTGGCGGCGCAGCGTCATCACGGCGCCTTCGCCCATGTTGCCGCCCACCAGAACGCTGACGCCAAGGTCCACCAGAATGGGCACGATGTTCGACTTGCACCCGCAGCCGGGGGGCGGCGTCAGGCGCTCTTCTTTCACAATGTTGCGGGTCTCGTCCACCGTCAGCAGGGTATAATACTCGCAGTGGCCGAAATGTTCGTCAATGACGCCGTCTCGCGAGGGCAAGGCTATCTTGAGCATGGACAGAATTCCTCCGTAACGGGTGTGGTTTCCGCCCTGATAATCCTTTGCCCCGGAAAGTCAATGACCGCTTACTTTCTTGCGCGCGGGCGACCACTCCAGGGGTCTGCGCCACGGGCCGCTGCCGCCGTCCGGGCCATCCCGCCACCCTGTCCCGGCCCGGCATGGCGCGGGGTGGCGCGGCACCCCCGCGTGTGATACCCTTGCTGCATGGCTCGGGCCGGAGGCCCGCAGGAGCATAGCCCCCCGGCCTCATTTCCACCCCCGCCAGGAGACTTCGGGACCATGACAGACTCCACCAGCGACCGGCGCAAGCATTGCCGCCTTCCCAAGCCCTTTCCCGTCGAGGCCAGCGAGATCAGGTTCCCCCCGTCCAGCCAGGGCCGGTTCGAGACGCAGTGCTGCGACATCAGCGCCGGCGGCCTCAGCGTGCACAGCCCCCGCAAGTTCGAGCCGGGGGCCAAGTTGCAGGTGCGCGTGCACATCCCCACGCTGAACAAGTATTCGCCGGGGTTCTTCAAGGTGTACGAGAACGACGCCGACCAGTACCTCCAGGCCATCGCGGAGGTGATCCGGGTGGAATACTCTGCCGGGGGGTACCTGCTGGGGCTGAAGTACGTGGACGTGGACGAGGACGCGGCGCGCGCCGTGGCCAACCTGGTCAACAAGGCCGTACTGGGCTGACGCCCCCGTGCCGCAAGGCGCGAACCGTCCCCTGTGCCGCATGGTACGGCCCGCCGCCCGGAACCGTCCCGCCACAACGCAGAACGGCTTGCGGACCGCCCGCAAGCCGTTCTGGAGGAAAAGCTGTCTGCAAAAGAAAGGAAGGTATCCGGGTTATAGCAACCCGCGTGCCAACACCGCCCCATCGGGCGGTGTTTCATTTTAATCCAGCAAGTCAACGATGTTACGGTTCCATCCCACTGGCCCACCGGGCAGAAGGGCGCCTTTCGCAGTTTAAAAAATTGAACCCTGCCCGCCCGGCACTGCATACACTGTTTGCTCAGACATTTTTTCCGACCATTCCGCTCCGACCCGCCAGGCACGGACGACCCATCCCGGACTTGCTGATAATTCCTTATTTCACAAGGTATTGGGCGAGCGCTCACCCAGCCGGGGCAGGCCCGCAGGGGCCGGATTCAAAAAATTCTACCCCCACCTCGTCTCACTGAGCTTCCACTCTCAGCATTGACATGGGCCATCTCAACTCCCATAGTGAAGATAATGATTGACAGCGCAACCATGTAGGCTGTTCAATCAAACAGCACCCGGAACCACCCGGGACGGATACACTCTCTGATGGAGGTTTCGCAAATGCCCGCCCGTCATTCCAGCATCCCCGTGACGCGGCAGGACATCCAGCCTCGCAAGGACAGCGAGGCGGCCCTGTTCCGCAACCGGCTGAAGAAGATCGGCCGCATCCAGGACACCCGCACCCGCGCCCACCGCATCCTGCTGGCGCTGGGCTACGTCATCGCGCTGACCCCGCGCGGCGTGCCCGCGTTCACCCGTGCGCTGGTCCGCAAGGGCGCCAACGTGGTGGTGTGGCTTACCGACGAATCGCGCGAAGGCCTGCCCGCCTCGCTGCGCGGTCCCGCCTGGGCGGGTTTCTACGCCCGGGACGACAGCGACGAGATGGTCTACGACGAGGACTACCCCACCCTCATCGACTACCTGCGCGAACTGCATCCCGAACAGATGCGCGCCGCCCCCGAGGTCATGGCCGACAACTGACCGGCGTCCGCCCCGCGCGCACGGGGACAGCCTGACGGCAGGGTCTCGCCGCCCTCCGTCGGGTTGGCCCGGAACGAGCCGCCCCGGAAGGAGCCCCCGGAAGAAGTCCCACAGTTCCGCTCTGTCCGGCCACCAGTGGGCGCGGTCCGCAGCGCCCCCCGCCATCGCTTCCCCCCCATCCCCCGACCGGCCCCAGCCCCCTGCCGCCCCGCCGCCCCCGCCACGAGGACGTGCGTGTTGACGCCCCTCGCGCGATGCGGGTATTCTCCGGCGTCTTTTTTCCACAAGGAGAACCCCCGCATGCTCGATCTCAAGCTGCTCCAGCGCAGCCCCGAAGTGGTGGCCAAGGCCCTGGCCGACCGGGGCTCGTCGCTCGACATGGCCGAATTCACCGCCCTGGACGAACGCCGCCGCGCCCTGCTGGCCGAGGTGGAAGCCCTGAAGGGCGAACGCAACAAGGCCTCGGGCGAGGTGGCCCGCATGAAGCGCGCGGGCGAAGACGCCGCCCCGCTGCTGGAGCGCCTGTCCGCGCTGTCCGACCGCATCAAGGACCTGGACCGCGAAACCGAAGAGGTGAAGGCCGCCGTCAACGACTGGCTGCTGGCCGTGCCCAATATTCCCGACGCCTCCGTGCCCTTGCCTTCTCCTTCACCCCGAAGGAACACTGGGAGATCGGCACCGCCCTTGGCGGGCTGGATTTCGAGCGCGCGGGCAAGCTGGCGGGCAGCCGCTTTGCCGTGTACCGCACCTGGGCGGCCCGGCTGGAGCGCGCCCTGGCCAACTTCTTCCTAGATACGCACGTCACCGAGCACGACTACGTGGAAATCATCCCGCCGTTCATGGTCAACCGCAAGACCATGACCGGCACCGGCCAGTTGCCCAAGTTCGAGGAAGACCTGTTCAAGCTCGAAGGATGGGACTACTTCCTGATTCCCACGGCCGAGGTGCCGCTGACCAACCTGCACGCGGACGAAATGCTGGACGAGGCGCAACTGCCCATGGGCTACGCGGCCATGACCCCGTGCTTCCGCTCCGAGGCGGGCAGCTACGGCAAGGACACGCGCGGCCTGATCCGCCAGCACCAGTTCACCAAGGTGGAGATGGTGCGCTTCGCCCATCCGGACCGCTCGTTCGACGAACTGGAACGGATGCGCGGCCACGCCGAGGTGTTGTTGCAGCGCCTGGGCCTGCCCTACCGGGTGATCACCCTGTGCACCGGCGACATGGGCTTCTCGGCGGCCAAGACCTACGACATCGAGGTCTGGCTGCCCGGCCAGAACGCCTACCGCGAGATTTCGTCGTGCTCCAACTGCGGCGACTTCCAGGCGCGCCGCGCGGGCATCCGCTTCCGCCCGGCGGGCGGCGGCAAGCCCGAGTTCGCGCACACCCTGAACGGCTCGGGCCTGGCCGTGGGCCGCGCCCTGGTGGCCGTCCTCGAAAACTGCCAGCAGGAAGACGGCTCGGTGGTCATCCCCGAAGTGCTGCGCCCGTACATGGGCGGCATGGAGCGGGTGACGGCGGGCTAGCCTTCGGGTCGTTAACTCAGCCGGTAGAGTATCTGCCTTTTAAGCAGAGAGTCGCAGGTTCGATCCCCGCACGACCCACCACGAGGACGAAGGCCCCACGGAGACATCCGTGGGGCCTTTTCGGTTTCCGGCTCGGCGCGTCGAACGGCTTCCTTCCTGGTCGTTCCGCCCTACTCGTTCCTCAAATACGGCGCGGGCTTCTCCTTCAGGGCGCGGGCCGTGCCCGCCAGGCCGAACACCAGCGCAAAGGCCACGCAGGCCGCCACCGTGCCCGCCACCACGCCGGGATACACGGCAAAGGGCAGCTTCAGCAGGCCGCGCACGGCGGCCCATGCGGCCAGCGTGCCCGTGCCCGCGCTGAACAGCCCGGTGACCAGGCCGGTGGTCAGGAATTCCGTGACCAGGGCCAGCAGGATGTCGCGCCGGGTGGCCCCGCACACCTTGTAGATCACCGCGTCGTA
>JALHHV010000175.1 GCA_022837365.1 Desulfovibrio sp.
ACGCCGTCGGTCCACAGGCCGTCGCAGGCCGGGTCCGCCTTCAGGTGCAGCCGCAGGGCCAGCGAGCCGAAGAAGGGATGGTCCAGCACCAGCGCGGCGCGGGCACGCAGCATGCGGGCGTGGGCCTGCGTTTCCGGCGAGGGGGGGACGTCAGCCGGGGGAAGGGAGGATTCCGGATGCACGTCCCCGCTCACAGCAGCACGTGGGCGTTGGCCTGGGCCCACCGCGCGAAGGACGGGGTTTCCACCACCGTGGTGTCCGCGCGCACGGAATCGCGCATCAGCAGCACGCCAAATTCCACGGGCAGGCGGTCGGCATAGCACACCAGCGCTTCCATGGTGTCGGGCGCGGCGTGGCGGGCCAGGGCCTCGCAAATGGCGTAGGCCGCGGCGGGCTCGTCGGGCACCGGGGCGTCGTGCGGGGCGGCCAGCACGGCGTCCGGCTCGGGCAGGTCGCGCCACACCCGCAGGAATCCCGCGAATTCGGCGGCGGCCCCTTCGCCCACGGACCCGCGCACCAGGTCGTATTCCACGGCCTCGTCCGGCCCGGCGGCCAGCATGTCGGACACGTATTCCCAGGTGCGCGGCGAGGGGAAGGCCCGGTCGGCCACGGCGGGGTCGAAGTCGTGCAGCAGGCGCGGGCGAAAGCGCAGGAACGCCGTCACTTCCGGGCGGATGTTCGCGCCTTGCGCCCAGCCCAGCCAGTCGTCCAGGTCGGTCTCGAAGTCCAGATGCACCATGCGGTTGGCCAGGGCGGTGGGCATGCGGTGGGTCACGGCCCGGTCCTGCTCGCGGTTGCCCGCCGCCACCACGGCCCAGCCGTCGGGCAGGCGGTATTCGCCAAGCTGGCGGTCCAGGATCAGCTGGTAGCAGGCGGCCTGCACCAGCGGCGGCGCGGCGTTCAGTTCGTCCAGGAACAGGATGCCCCGGCCTCCGTCGGGCAGGAACGAGGGCGGACACCACCGGGCGCGCCCGGCGGCGTCGATGGAAGGCAGGCCGCGCAGGTCCACCGGGTCCAGCAGCACGGCGCGGATGTCGCGCAGGTCCATGCCGAGGCCGTGGGCGACCTGTGCCACAACCCGGCTCTTGCCCACGCCCGGCGCACCCCACAGGAACACGGGACGGCGGATGGCCACCAGCGTGGCAAGGGCGCGGGCGATCTGGGAAGGAATCATGAAGGCTCCATGGGATGAAGGAATGGCGGGCGGCTGGGCCAGACTGGCCCGCCGAGAGGCGCGGCGCACCCGGCAAACCCCGCAGCGAGGCGTATTGGACGGACACCATGTGGGGGAAGGCACTTGCCGGGCACGCCGCCCTGCCGGACCGGCTCCGCATCCGGCCAGATGCTGGCGGACGCGGGACGGCCACGGGATGGACGCGACGCCGACGGGGGTTGCGGCCCACCTGCGATCAGGTTGCGACCCGATTGCCATCAGGTCGCCTCGCGGTCATGGCGCAGGGGGGTGAGCGTCATTGGTCCGGGGTGGGCCACGTCGGCGGCCCCACCTGTGTATTGAAATTGAAAATCGAAGTCAACAAAAGTCGCAACCGTCTTCTTCCCGCTGCCGTGGGCGGGCGAATCCTCCTCCCCACAACCACGCCCCGAACCGGCCAATGAACCGGCCAAAGCGTGTTGCATTCTTGCTCGTATCCCCCTATATGTCCGACATATGAAACCGGACAACATACCGGCCACGCTGGCCCCCGTCCTGCCCGAGGGGCAACACCTCGATGAACTGCGCGATCAGGCGCTGGCAGTGGTGCGCGCCTCCGCCCAACTGGACGGCAGCCTGCATCCACTGACGGCCGCCACCCTGAGGACACGCATCCGGTTGTTGAACAGCTACCACAGCAACCTGATCGAAGGCAGCAGGACGTCCATCTTCGCCATCGAGGCTGCGTACCAGCAGCGCTTTTCACCCGACGACCAACGCCGTTACGCGCAGGAACTGGGCCTCGCCCACGTGGAAACGGAGTCGGCCCTGCTGCGGCAACT
Organism: Desulfovibrio sp.; assembly: GCA_022837365.1. Taxonomy (GTDB): domain Bacteria; phylum Desulfobacterota; class Desulfovibrionia; order Desulfovibrionales; family Desulfovibrionaceae; genus Cupidesulfovibrio. The sequence goes on from JALHHV010000175.1 coordinate 1,996, forward strand.
GGCGGAAACGCCCCGCGACATCTGCTCCACAGGCTTCCTGCTGGACATGCACCGCGAATTTTTCAGCCATCTGCCCGAGGCGCACCAGTATGTGCATTCCGGGGGCCGGTTCACCGACATTTCCGTGGCGCCCGGCCAACTGCGCGACCGCGAGGTGTCCGTGGACGGCGGGGCCAGCATCCACGGCCCGCTGGCCCGCGACCTGCCCGGGTTGATGCGCCAGTTTGCCGAAGCATACGCGCCAGACCGCCACCACGGACTGGACAGGCTCATCGCGGCGGCCGCCAGCCACCACAGGCTGACGTGGCTTCACCCCTTCCGTGACGGCAACGGCCGCGTGGTGCGCCTGCTGACCGAACTCTACCTGCGCGCGGCCGGAGTCAACGAGAGCGGCGCATGGTCCTTCTCGCGCGGCATCTCCCGCGACCGGGCAGGGTACTTCATCCACCTGAACGCCGCCGACCCGCAACGCGACGGCCGCTTCGGCCCGGTCGACCTGGCGGACTTCTGCGCGTTCGTCCTTGAAACCTGCCTGGACCAGATCAGCTTCATGGCCGCCAGCCTCGACGTCCGGAACATCGCCCTGCGCTACCAGACCGTGGTGCATCGGCATCTTGTGGGCATTCCCGAGGCGGCGGGCGTCCTCCGGCCGGAGGACGCGGCGCTGGTGGCCCGCCTGCTGGCCCTGGTCTTTGAAACCGGCGAACTGGAACGCGGCATGGCCACCATGGTGCTCGGCAAAAGCCAGCGCACGGGCCGCCGCGTGCTCAGCCTGCTGCTGCGGACGGGCCTGCTTCAGGCAGCCACCCACGTGGCTCCCGTGCGGGTGGCCCTGCCCACCTTTGCCCTTTCCGATCTCTTCCCCCCCCTGTTCCCCGACGCCGTGGTGGGCGGCCCCGCGCTGTAGCCGTCCCCCTCCCCCCGCGCGCGAAAACGGCGGCCCCTTGCGGGGCCGCCGTTCGTGCATTTCCGTCCATCCACCACGCGCCGGGCGCGGCCAGTGCCATCCCGCCAAGGCGTATCCAAAGCAGGATGGCTCCAGCCCGTCAGAGCCTGCCCATGGCAAGCGCCCAAGTAATTACATGAAAATATATATTGAATAATAAATTTATACAGGGCATACTGCCGCAAACATCATCCCTTGGAGAGTATACTCCGCATTGACTGGCGCGCACGCATGGCTCATGCATGCCTGCGACGCAGCTATGCGACATGGTATGCGCACGATAATACACTGTAATTCTTTGTGCTCACAATTAATTGCAATGCATAATCAAATTTAAATTCATATTTAAACATATGCATCACGAACAATCAGCGCCTATTTTTAACAAATAACCTGAAAATAATAAAAACATCATCGACACATTCATGAACACACCCAACTGCCCATTGCACAAAAACGATGCATGCTCACATCCGTGTTGTTCATCCAGAAAGTTCATCCATACCTTGCTGATACTGAATACTCCTCTCATTACTGCCATGCTGGTCAGTGTCCTGTTTCCATTGTTCATGAGCAGTTGCGAGTCCAAAGAACGCTATCAGCTCGAACTTCTGCAAAAACAGGAAGAAACAATACGGTATTTCTCCAAATCAATTACAACGACGATGAATTTGATGTCGCACTTCAAGGACCTCGAGCTTGGCATTGCATGTGGGCAGCGTCCTGACGACGTGGAAACGCGCCAGGAACACGCCAAGGTATACAATGCCATTACGGTGACAGAGCCCTATGATGCGGCCTGCGCCATGGCCAAGGTCTATTTTTCCAGGAAAGCCACCCACGATGCGATATCCGAAGAAATCTCCAGTCTTGAGCACAAGATAGGCGTATATCTCGACATTCGTGCCCAGGAAAGCGCCCAGTGCGCACAGGCATACAAGGCGTTGCAAGCTCAGTTCGATACAACACAGGAACTCTACGAGAACATTCTCAAAAAAATGCTCATGCAAATACAGGAAACAAGAAAGAAAAAATACAACTCCTGATCAACCACCAAAAATTGCGAGGGCCTTGCCATGAAAACGAAATGCCTTGCAGCGTGCCTTCTTCTTGCGACACTCGCCGGATGCGGAACGTACGGCAAACCTTTCGCCTACAGCGCGCCGAAGCCTGCGGGAACAACCTCCACCTCCCAGCAGCATGCGGAGCAAGCCACGCAGGAATCCGCCCGGCAAGAGGGCAAGTGACATGTACAGGCCGCCACTTCTGCCCGTCCTCGTCCTCTTCATCTTTCTGA
>JALHHV010000176.1 GCA_022837365.1 Desulfovibrio sp.
TGGAACACGGCCACCAGCACCCCGCCCATGAACACCGAGCGGGCCACGCCGCGCAGGGCCGACAGCAGGCGGTCCTCCTGGGCGTGGGCCAGCGGCGAGACGCGCTTGACGAAGGCCATCATCTGCCGCCCGTCGCGCAGCAGAAAGTACAGGATGAACAGCATGAGCAGGAAATGGCCGAACAGGTACACCGCGTTGCCCACCCCGGCGGTGATGCCGTGCAGCACGGCCTCCCCGGCCTGCCGGGCCGCGCCCAGCAGGGTGCCGCGCAGGCTGGCCGGGTCGAAGTCGATGAACTCCGAGGCGTCGATGCCGAAGTCGGCCAGGGTCTGGGTGACCCACACCGAAAGCTCGTGCAGCCGGGCCAGCCCCAGTTCCACCGGGGCGGGCAGGGAACCCGCCGCAGAGGCGGCGCCCCCGGCGGCCACACCAGCGGCTGGGGCGGCGTCGGCCGGGGCATTGCCCGCGCCGTTACCGGACGCCGCGTAAAAGGCCATGGCCGCGCGGGCCAGGGCGCGGGCCTGGGGAATCAGCGCGGCCACGAACACGGCCAGCGGCGCGGCCACACCCAGCAACAGGGTAAGGATGGTGGACGCCGCCGCCAGGTCGCGCTGGCGCACCCGGCGGGCGATGCGTTCCTGCAACGGAGCGGCCAGCGCCGCCACCACGATGGCCACGGCCAGGGTGTGGATGAACGGCCGGGCCAGCAGCCAGCCGATGCCCACGGCCACCACGGCCAGCACCAGCCGACGGGACGGGGGGCATGGAGGAGGGCTGAGGGGCGCGGGGCTGCACGGGGGCGTCCTCCCCGGCTGGGATGACCGGGGCGGCATCGGCGCGGTTAGACGCGCTGGGGCACTCCGCGCAGGGCGCGGCCAGCCGCGACGCGGCGCGGCGCAGCACCGGCCGGGCGGAACGGCGTCGGGAACGTACAGGGGTACTCATGGCGCGGTGCTAGCATGCGGTGTCCGCCGAAGCAACAGCGGCACAGCGGCACGGCGACGTTGCGGTGTCTCATGCCGTGCTGCGGAGGCAGGACACGGGAAAGGCCGGTACCCCCTACAACTCCGCGCGCTCCAGCAGCCGCAACGGATGCAGCACCACCACCTCGCGCCGGGTCACCCGCACCAGCCCTTCGTCCTGCATCTCGCGCAGGAAGTCGCTGACGGTCTGCTGGCACGAGCCGGTCATGGCGGCCATCTGTTCCTGGGTCAGGCGCACGGGAATCACGGCGGGCTCGTGCCAGGCGGCCTCGTCGCCCAGCACTTCATAGGCCATGTACACCAGCAGCTTGGCAAGACGGGTGCCCACGTCGCAGGTCATCAGGTTGCCCACCTGCTCGCCCAGGTAGCGCACCCGACCGCCCAGCGTGGCGATGACCCTGCGCGCCGCGCCGAAGTGGCCGGACAGGAAGTTCTCGAACTCGTCCCGGCCCGCCTCGCGCAGCACGCACGGGGTCAGGGCCTGGGCGTTGGCCTTGCGCGGCACCGAATCCAGCACTTCGGCCAGGCCGAACATCTCGCCCCGCCTGCGCAGGAAGAAGATGGGCTCCTTGCCGGACGGCGCGATGCGGAAGATGCGCACGATGCCCTGCTCCACGTAGAAGCACGAATCGCCGGAGTCCTCCTCGAAGAACACCATGTCGTTCTTCGAAAGTTCCCTCCGGCGCGACAACGCCAGAAACGCCGCCCGCTCATCCGGCAGGCCGGCGAAAAAATCCTCGGTCCAGAGATGCCAGTTGCGTTCCATGGGCCCCCCTGTCGGAGAGCGTAGTGCTCCTGCGGCGTATGGCAAGGGGGCGGAGACGGCATCAGGCACCGCATGCCCGCGCCGCCCCCGCCCCCCGGAGTGTGGTTACGCGTCCTTGTCAGCCCCGGCGCCCGGCGCCACGGCCAGCCGGTTGCGGTACTTGTAGGTGGTTTCCACGCCGTGGATGTCCACGCACTTCCAGGTGATGTGGTCCTTGCCCATGATGGGCCGCAGCGACGCCTTGTGGTAGCCCAGCTGATAGGGGATGCGCGTCTCTATGGCCGCGCGGGGGCAGGCCTTGGTACAGGACATGCAGTCCCAGCAGTCGCGCGTGCAACGGCAGCGGGCCTTGCCCGTGGCCGCGTCCACCACCATCAGGTTGCCGGGGCAAGCTTCCTCGCAGCGCGATTCGGGCAGCCCTTCGCAGCCGTTGCATTTTTCGGTCAGTATTCTCGGCGGCATGTGTTCCTCCGTCCGGATGAAATGCGGTTAGACCTTGAACCGGTCGCCGGGGACCAGTTGTTCGTAGGGCCGGGTGAAGGTGGTCACCTCGCCGGTGGCCGGGTCGCGCCGCGACTCCACGAAGCAGTCGAAGTTGGCGTCGTCGCGGTCGGGGTAGTCGCTGCGGGTCTGCCACCCGGCCCAGCGGGTCTCGCGGCGGGCCTTCAGGTGGTGCACCACGGCCTCGGCCACGTCCACGCGGTCCATGGTCTCGTTGGCCTGCATCAGGTCGTGCAGGTCGGCGGCCTTGAGGTACGCGAACTGCGATTGCAGCCTCTTGATGTGGCGCAGGGCGTAGTCCAGGCGTTCCTCGTTGGTGCGGTAGAACTGCGAACTGCCGCCCGCGTACTCGTCCATCAGGCGCTGGAGGCGTTCCTTCATCTCGGTGGGGGTCACGCCGTCGTAGTCGCCGCCGCGCAGCAGCGGCGCGAACACGCGGGCCTTCTCGGCCTCCACCTGGGCGCTGACGGCGGCCTCGTCGGGAGCGGCAAGCCCCGCCGCCATGTAGGCCATGGCCCCGCGCGCGGCCAGCTTGCCTTCCGCCGCGCAGCCGCCCACGAACTTGTTGGGGTTGCCGCCCGCCGTCTCGCCCGCCGCGAACAGGCCGGGCACGGTGGTCATGCGCCGCATGTCCACCCAGAAGCCGCCCATGGTGTGGCCGCCCATGATGTACGGGTCGGACCCGTAGATCTCGATGGCTTCCTTGGTCACGTCCTGCCCCCGGCTGGCCAGGAACAGCACGAACGACGGGCGCTCGTTGAGGTAGTCGGTCATCATGGCCCGCACCAGTTCGGGGGCCATGTCGCGGGTGTCGCAGTAGCAGGGGCCGCGCCCGGCCAGCCATTCCTCCATGGGCGCGTTGGCCCGGATGAAGCGCGGGGCCGCGTCGCCGCCCAGGTGGGCGTAGCGGCTCATGACCCGCTCGTCCTTGCAGTTGATGATGGGGGCCTTGTAGCCCACCGAAATGGTGTCCACCGGGCCGCAGAAGTCCTTGGTGCGGGTGGCCACCCAGCGCTGTTCGAGGGACGAAAGCTCCGCCCCCTGGCGGAAGCCCATGGCGTAGCCCGAGCCCACGCAGTACGGACACATCCAGATCTGCGCGCCGCTGTCGGTGGAATCGGCCGTGTACGACTTGTACAGGGTGCCCGCGCCGCCGGTGGAAACCACCACGGATTTGGCGCGGAACACGTGGAACGCGCCGTCGCGCACGCCAAGGCCCATGGCCCCCACGCAGCGGCCGCCGTCCATGAGCAGGCCCGTGCCCACCACGCGGTTGTACACTTCCGCCCCGGCCTCGATGGCCTTTTCGGCCATGATGGGCTTGAGCTGCTCGCCGTGGATGGAGATGTCCCACTTGCCGCGATAGCGAATCCTGCCGTTCTCGTCGCGCAGGATGGGCAGGCCCCAGCGTTCCAGGTCGTCGATGGCCTCGTTGAGTTCCTTCGCGTTGCTCAGGGCCAGGTCCTCGCGCAGGGGGCCGCCGCCCACCTGGGCGCGGCTCCAGCGCACCAGGTCTTCGGGGGTCTTGCCCTCGGGGATGTAGGTGTTCAGGGCGTCCATACCCGCCGAACACGCGCCGGAACGCATGATCTCGGCCTTTTCCATGATCACCACGCGCAGCGACGGGTCGAGTCGCTTGGCCTCGGTGGCCACGAAACACCCGGCGTTGCCGCCGCCGATGATCAACAGGTCGCACTCCACCGTTTCCGTGCGCACCTCCGCAAGGCTGCGCGGCGCGATGTCCACGGCCCTGCTGGCCTTTCTGTTCGCCATGTCGTTTCTCCCGACGTTGTTGGATACGTTACGGATGCGCCGCAGCGGTACCGCATCATTTCTTCTGTCTTTCACGCGGTCACCGGCCGTTGCGGCGCAAGGATTCATGAATGCCCTTTGCTTGGCACGGACTGTCTTTTCGCGACGCAGGATTTTTGTTCGCTGGCAAGGAGAACAAGCCTGTCATGAGGGAATATACTCTTAGGTATTTGACCGACATGACAGGCGAAGTTCGACGATGCCAGCGGACAAAAAGACAAGTCGCGATACATTAAGCGCTGCCGAGGCCGAGCTTGATCCCCATGTACTGCAACCCCACGAAAATCAGCAGGATGCCGAACAGCAGACGCAGGTAGCGGGTGTCCACCACGCAGCCCAGACGCCGCCCGAAGTTGGCCCCGCAGTAGCCGCCCAGCATGGCGAACACGGCCAGTTGGTAGATCACGGTGTCGGCCACGCCGCGCACGATGAACTGCGAGCCGATGTTGGCCACCTTCACGAAGTTGCCGGTGCCCACGGCCACCATCATGGGCAGGCCGAAGGCCGCGTGCAGCATGGGGGTGAACAGGAAGCCGCCGCCCACGCCGATGATGCCGGTAAGCGCGGCGATGAAGAAGTTGCCGAAGGCCGGGTACAGGATGTTGGTGCGGTAGGGCACGCCGTTCCATTCGCCGCCCGCGTAGAGCGGACCCTGCTTCTCCGTGGCCACGAAGCCCGCGCCCTTGGCCGGGCCGGGACGGAAGGCGCGCCACAGCATCCAGAACGCCGCGCCGAAGACCAGTACGGAGAAGTACATCTTCAACTGTTCCGGGGTCATGCCCAGCGAGATGTACGCCCCCGCGCCAGCGCCCAGAAAGCCGGTGGCCATCATGGGGAAGGCGATCTTCATGTTGGGGGTCTTCTTGGACAGGTGCACCATGGCCGCCATCAGGCCGATGACGGCCGAGGCCAGACTGTTGGTGCCCAGGGCCACCTTGACCGGCAGGCCCAGCCACAGGGTGTACAGGGGCACGGAGAACAGGCTGATGAACGCCCCCACCATGCCGCCCAGGAACCCGGCCACCATGCCCACGCCGATGCCCAGCACCGGCACCACGTTGACGGTGCCCCAG
>JALHHV010000585.1:0-482 GCA_022837365.1 Desulfovibrio sp.
CTTGACGAATCGCTGTTCGACGAGGTGCGCGAACGCCTCGTGGCCGGACCGCTCTCGCTGATCCTGCACTGGCGTGGCGACCGATTGCGCGAGATCACCATGAGTTGGGACGCGCCCGCGCTGACCTCCGCGCCCGCCGCGCGCGACGGGTGGAGCAACCCGCGCCCGGATTCCTGGCCCGGCTTGCCCGCCGGTCCGGTCACCGCTCATGGCCGCGCCGTTCAGGCCGCCCTTGAAGCCTACGTGGCCGGAAAGCCGGTACGCTGGCCCGACCTGCCCTTCCTGATGGACGGCCTGACCCCGTTCACCCGCGACGTGCTCATGGCCCTGCGCGACAAGGTTCCGCACGGACAGTTCACCACCTACGCCGGGCTGGCCGCGCTGGCGGGCCGCCCCGGCGCGGCGCGCGGGGTGGGGCAGATCATGGCGCGCAACCCGTGGCCGCTGGTCATTCCCTGCCACCGGGTGCTGGGCGGTTCCGG
>JALHHV010000585.1:554-1187 GCA_022837365.1 Desulfovibrio sp.
GACGCCCGGCACGCGCCGCCGCTATCCCAGCAGCAACAGCGAGAGCGCCATCACCGCCATGCCCGCCACCAGCCCGAAGATACAGACGTGGTGCTTCCCGTACTCCTCCGCGCCCGGCAGCAACTGGTCGAACGAGATGTAGACCATGATCCCGGCCACCCCGGCGAACAGCACCCCGAACACGGCCGGGGAGAAGAACGGCAGCAGCACCAGATAGCCCACCAGCGCGCCGACGGGCTCGGACAGCCCGGACAGGAAGGAATAGCGAAAGGCCTTCCAGCGGTCGCCGGTGGCGTAGAAAATGGGCACGGAAACGGCGATGCCTTCCGGGATGTTGTGAATGGCGATGGCCACGGCGATGGCGATGCCCATGGCCGGGTCCGTCAGCGCGGCGGTGAAGGTGGCCAGCCCCTCGGGAAAGTTGTGGATGGCGATGGCGATGGCCGTGAACACGCCCGCGCGACGCAGTTTTCCGAAGTCGTGCGCCTCGTTGCGGGGCAGGTTGTCGAGCCCGGCGTCCAGTTCCTCGATGGAGTGCAGTTCGTGCGGGTTCTCGTAGTCGGGCACCAGCCTGTCGATGGCCGCGATGAGGCCCATGCCCGCGAAGAACGCCAGCACCGCCGCCCATGCGCC
>JALHHV010000177.1 GCA_022837365.1 Desulfovibrio sp.
TCCACGGCGGCGATGAGCAGGGCGTCGCGCGTATCGGTCACGGCCACCAGCGGCGCGGGACCGCCGGGAAACAGCCGGGCCGCCGCCACGCTTTCGCGGGCGTAGGTGCCGGGCGCGCCGGGGCAGAACAGCACGAGGCACAGCGGCGTGCCGTCGTCGTCGCGCAGGGTCAGGTCCACCACGCGGCAGCCCTCGTCGGGGTCGGCGGCGCTTTCGGATGCTTGGGATGCTTCGGGAGAAGGCGAAGAGGACGGGGAAAAGGGCACATCGTCAGAAGGCGGCACGTCGAACCGCACCCGCACGCGCGGCTCCACCAGCCCGCGCGGGTGCCCGAGCTCTTCCACCAGCAGCCGCGCCAGCGCCTGCCGCAGATCCTCGTAGGTGGTGTGGTCCACGTCCTGCCCGGTCAGGTAGTCGCGCAGGGTGGCCCCAAGGCTGACTTCGTGCATGCGGCCTCCCGGCAAGCCCGCCTTTTCGGCAAGGCTTGCTCCGGAATTCACGAGCGCCGCTCCCGCGCGTCTCAGTTGGCCTTCAAGAGGGCGCGCGCCACGGCCTCGTCATACAGCTTGAGGGGGTCGGCCTCGCGCCCCATGTCGCGGTACATCCCCGCGGCATGCCGGATGATCTCCAGCGGCACCCATTCGTGGCGCTCCCACACCTCGGGCCGGTCGGCCCGCCACAGGCGGAATTCCACGCTGCCGCCCTGCGAGCGCACGTAGACGCGGGTGCGTTTGTCGTTGGGGTCGGGGTAGTAGTAAAGGCCAAGATCGTCCTGCATGGGCACTCCTGAACACGCTGAAATGCTTGCGATGCCCGCCGGGCGCGTCAGCCGGGCCGACGAAGGCCCAGGCATCGCGCGTCCGGTCGCGGGCATACGGTCAATGCCCTATCCCGCCGATGCGCGCAAGCTGTTGTCATTCCCCGGGGGGTGGGCTACAAGCAGAGAAGTGTCGCCCACCCCCTGCATGGCGGCACCAGGATGTCCGACGGGGAGATGCCATGCCCCGTCCCCGCGCAAACGCGCGGCGGGCACCGGAACGGGAGAAGGTTTCGCGGCGCCACCGACACGCCGCCCCTTGCCCTTTCGGCAATCCCCACAAGGTGTTGCAACAGCCGCGCCCGGTGGCGGCCTGTTGCGGCGGCCCGCGTCGGGGCTTGACAACGCGCCGGAATCCTTTTAGGAATGACGTTACTTTGTCCAAAAAATCACGAGTTTTCCGGGCGCAAGGGCCGCGCCGACCAAAGCCCTTACCTCCGGAAGACGCCGTCCTGTTGCGCCCCAGGGGCGATGGGCGTGTCTGTTGAGAGTCCAGAACTTCAACAAACCAATGTGGAGGTAAGGCAATGGCGAAACATGCAACCCCCAAGTTGGACCAGCTCGAATCCGGGCCCTGGCCCAGCTTCGTGTCCGACATCAAGCAGGAAGCTGCCTACCGGGCCGCAAACCCCAAGGGTCTGGACTACCAGATCCCTGTGGACTGCCCCGAAGACCTGCTTGGCGTGCTCGAGCTGTCCTACAACGAGGGTGAAACCCACTGGAAGCACGGCGGCATCGTCGGCGTGTTCGGTTACGGCGGCGGCGTCATCGGCCGTTACTGTGACCAGCCCGAACAGTTCCCCGGCGTGGCCCACTTCCACACCGTGCGCGTGAACCAGCCCGCGGCGAAGTACTACAACACCGATTACCTCCGCCAGCTCTGCGACCTGTGGGACCTGCGCGGCTCCGGTCTGACCAACATGCACGGGTCCACCGGCGACATCGTGCTGCTCGGCACCCAGACCCCGCAGCTCGAAGAACTGTTCTTCGAACTGACCCACAAGATGAACACCGACCTCGGCGGCTCGGGCTCCAACCTGCGTACGCCCGAATCGTGCCTCGGCATGTCGCGCTGCGAATACGCCTGCTACGACACCCAGGCCTGCTGCTACGCCCTGACCATGGAATACCAGGACGAACTGCACCGTCCGGCGTTCCCCTACAAGTTCAAGTTCAAGTTCGACGGCTGCCCCAACGGCTGCGTCGCCTCCATCGCCCGCTCCGACTTCTCGGTCATCGGCACCTGGAAGGACGACATCAAGATCGACCAGGCCGCCGTCAAGGCCTACGTCGGCGGCGAACTGAAGCCCAACGCGGGCGCCCACTCGGGCCGCGACTGGGGCAAGTTCGACATCGTGGCCGAAGTGGTGGAACGCTGCCCCTCCAAGTGCATCTCCTGGAACGGCTCCGCGCTGTCCATCAAGACCAGCGAGTGCGTGCGCTGCATGCACTGCATCAACACCATGCCCCGCGCCCTGCGCGTCGGTGACGAACGCGGCGCGTCCATCCTGGTCGGCGCCAAGGCGCCCGTCCTCGACGGCGCCCAGATGGGTTCGCTGCTGGTTCCCTTCGTGGAAGCCACCGAACCGTTCGACGAGATCAAGGAAGTCATCGAAAAGATCTGGGACTGGTGGATGGAAGAAGGCAAGAACCGCGAGCGTCTGGGCGAGACCATCAAGCGTCTCAGCTTCCAGAAGCTGCTCGAGGTGACCGAGATCGCCCCCATGGCGCAGCACGTGCAGGAGCCTCGCTCCAACCCGTACATCTTCTTCAAGGAAGAAGAAGTGCCCGGCGGCTGGGATCGCGACATCACGGAATACCGCAAGAGACACCAGAGATAAGAAGAGGGGTAGCACATCATGGCATTCATCTCTTCCGGGTACAATCCCGAAAAGCCGATGGAAAACCGTATCACGGACATCGGCCCCCGCAAGCACGACTCCTTCTTCCCCCCGTTCATCGCCAAGAACTTCGGGAAGTGGCTGTATCATGAAATCCTGGAACCCGGCGTGCTCATGCATGCCGCCGAATCCGGCGACAAGGTGTACACCGTGCGCGTGGGCGCCGCCCGCCTGATGTCGATCACCCACATCCGCGAGATGTGCGACATCGCCGACAAGCACTGCGGCGGCTTCCTGCGCTTCACCACCCGCAACAACGTCGAGTTCATGGTCGACACCGAAGCGGGCCTGAAGGCGCTGAAGGAAGACCTGGCCTCGCGCAAGTTCGCCGGCGGCTCCAACAAGTTCCCCATCGGCGGCACCGGCGCCGGTGTGTCCAACATCGTGCACACCCAGGGCTGGGTGCACTGCCACACCCCCGCCACCGACGCCTCGGGCCCGGTCAAGGCGATCATGGACGAAGTCTTCTCCGACTTCCAGTCCATGCGTCTGCCCGCCCCGGTCCGCATCTCGCTGGCCTGCTGCATCAACATGTGCGGCGCGGTGCACTGCTCCGACATCGGCGTGGTGGGCATCCACCGCAAGCCCCCGATGATCGACCACGAGTGGACCGACCAGCTGTGCGAAATCCCGCTGGCCGTTTCCGCCTGCCCCACCGCCGCCGTGCGTCCCACCAAGGTGGAAATCGGCGACAAGAAGCTGAACTCCATCGCCATCAAGAACGACCGCTGCATGTACTGCGGTAACTGCTACACCATGTGCCCCGCCCTGCCGATCTCCGACGGCGAAGGCGACGGCTGCGTGATCATGGTGGGCGGCAAGGTTTCCAACCGCATCTCCATGCCCAAGTTCTCCAAGGTCGTCGTGGCCTACATCCCGAACGAAATGCCGCGCTGGCCCTCGCTCACCGCGAAGATCAAGCACATCATCGAGGTGTACGCCGCCAACGCGAACAAGTACGAACGTCTGGGCGAATGGGCCGAGCGCATCGGCTGGGAAAGCTTCTTCAAGCTGACCGGCCTTGAGTTCACCCACCACCTCATCGACGACTTCCGCGACCCGGCCTACTACACCTGGCGTCAGAGCACCCAGTTCAAGTTCTAAGCCGGACGGCAATCACATTCCGGGGGCGGGTTTGCCGCCCCCGGATAACCAAAGGGGCTATCCATGGAAGAAGCCAAGAACAAGGTCGTGGGATTCCTGCAGTCCAAGGCCGGCTCGAAGAGCAAGTTCTACTTCAACGACTTTCTCGACCTGTTCCCCGACAAGGGCCCGCGCGAAGTGAAGAAGATCCTCACCGCGCTGGTGAACGCCGAAGTTCTGGAATACTGGTCCTCCGGCAGCACCACCATGTACGGCCTCAAGGGCGCCGGCAAGCAGGCCGGGGCCGAGGGCGAATAGTAGTTCTCCACGCCGGGGAACTGTTTTTCCGAAAAGGCGTATGGACTGCAAGGTTCATACGCTCTTTTCATATGCACGCCCG
>JALHHV010000178.1 GCA_022837365.1 Desulfovibrio sp.
TCCGGCGCGGACAACTTCACCTGCCGGGTCACGGTGGACCGCTGGTCCTCCATGTTCCGGGTGTTCCACGAAGTGGTGCGCTTCCGGAAGATGGGCATCATGTACCCGGACACCCCGGAAGGCCGGGTGTACGCGGCGCTGGGCGATGCCGAGGCCATCGCCTCCGAACTGGGGTTCTCGCTCGTCCGGTACGAGGGGCTGTCCTCCGCCGAAACCGCCGACGAATGCCGCAAAGGGCTGGAAACGCTGCGCGGGCAGGGCATGGACGCCTTCTTCATCGGCCCGCTGAACTGTTTCGACATCGAGGGCAGCGGCCTTGCCCCGCTGCTGGACACCCTGGCCGCCTGGAAGATTCCCACCTTCGCGCGGGACGGTTCGGAGTACGTCAAGGCCGGGGCGCTGATGGGTTTTTCCACCTGGGATTTCGGCCCCATCGGCGCATTCCACGCGCGGCAGGCGCGCGCCATCTTCGAGGGAGCCACGCCGCGCGGCCTTTCCATGCAGGACGGGACGGAGCCTTCCATCGCCCTGAACCTGGCCACCGCCAAGGCCATCGGGTTCCAATTCCCCTTCGACGTCCTGGTGGTGGCGGACGAACTGCACGAAACCATCACCCGTCCCTCGCCCTCCGGCGCGCAGTAGGAGAAGCCGCTTGCACATCGGCGCCATACAACGGCTGCGCGTGAATACGCTGCTTCTGTCCCTGGGGGTGTTGGCGCTCACCCTGGGGTTCAACGTGCTGCTTTCCTCCTCGACGCTGGATGGGCTGGCCACCGACTCCATCCTTTCCGGCTACCGCAGTTGCGGCGAGCACTTCGCCCGCGGGGTGGAGCGGGGGCTGCGCTTCGGAAAATTCCTGAACGCCTACGCCGGGATGGACGACATGCTGGCGGAACTGCGGCATGGCGTGCAGGGCATCGACAGCGTCCAGCTGTTCGACGCCAAGGGGGAACTGCTGTACGCCCGGCCCAATTCCGGGCCCGATTCCGGTGTTGACGCGCTCCGGGCCGGGGCCGAAGATCTGAAGCAGTTCTCCGCCCACGTCGAAGGGCCGCCGAAGGCGCGCAAGACCCCCACGGGGTATCGCGTTCTCGTCCCCTTGCAGCACAACGGCCTGGCGGGCTGGGTGGCCATGGAGGTCGCCAGCGCCCAAGTGGACGCGGCCACGCGCGACTTCCTGCGCTGGTCCGGCTTCCTGATGCTGGCGACGTGCCTTGCTGTGGCGCTGATCCTGCCCGGCTGGCTGGGGCTGCTCACCGGCACGGCGGACGCGCGGGCCCGCCTGCACGCCACGCTGGGCAGGCTGCTGCTGGTCGTGGTGGGCGGCACGCAACTGGCGTATTCCTGCGGCACCCTCGCCCTGTTCGACGGGTTCGTCGAGCGGGCCGTGCGCACCAAGGCCGCCATCCTCGCGCAGTCCGTGGGGCGGGATTTCGAATACCTCATCCACAAGGGCGTGGACGTCGCCCAGTTGAAGGGCAAGGACCAGTTGCTGGCGCAACTGGTGGCCGACAACGAGGAGTTGCGGGGCGCGGCCCTGCTGACCCCCGACGGCGTGCCGCTGGCCACGGCGGGCAGCCCTTCGAACGGGCGGTACGCGCCCGATGCGCCGGGCACGCCCGACGCCGCCCTTTCCGTGCGCGAACCCCTGGACCGGTACTGGCCCAGCCGCTTCCGGCAGCGTCAGGAGGTCATGGAACTGCGGCTGGACCTGAACCCGCAGGTGATTACCGCGCGCGTGACCAAGCTGGCCGTGGACATGGGCACCTCGCTGGTCATCAGCTTCCTGCTGCTGCTGGAACTGGCCAAACTGCTGGGCCTCATCGCCCAGCGCAGCCTGGGCGCGGAGGCCGGAACGCCCCCGCCGGACCAGGCGCGCCCCCAACTGCCCCGCGCGGCGCAGGCCCTGCGGGTGGGGGGCTTCGTGTTCTTTCTCGGGTACGACATGGGCATCTCGTTCATCCCGCTGCTGGCGCGCACCCTGTACCAGCCCCTGTGGGGCCTGTCCGAAAAGGTGGTCATCGGCCTGCCCATCTCGGCGGAAATGGTCAGCGCGGGCGTGGCCCTGCTTGTTTCCGGCAGTTTCACGCAACGCTACGGATGGCACAGGATCTACATGCTGGGGGCGGCGGCCGGGGCCGCGGGGCTGCTGCTGGGGGGAATGGCCACGGGCCTGCCCATGCTCATCCTGGCGCGGATCACGGCGGGGTTCGGGTTCGGGCTGGTGCTCATGGCCTCGCAGATCGGCACGCTGGAGCACGAGCACGCCGGGGCCGGGCTGGCCAGCGTGTTCGCGGGCATCTTTTCCGGCAGCATTTGCGGATCGGCCGCCGGGGCCATGCTGGCGGAGCACCTGCCCTACCAGGCGGTGCTTACCGTGGGCGGGGTGGTGACGCTGTTCGCCATGCGCGCCGTGCTGACCGGCAGGGACCGCGCGACGGCGCATGCGCCGCACGGCGCGCCGCCGGCCGCGAATGCCGTGACGACGGAGGGTGCGGCGGGAACCGCGCGTACCTCCATCCCCTCCGGCGGCATGATGCTGCTGAAGGACCCGCGCATGCACCTGATGCTGCTGCTCGTGGGCATTCCCGTAGCCATCTGCCTCACGGGCTTCCTGCACTACCTGCTGCCGCTGATGCTGGCCAATGCCAGGGTGGACCAGTCCGACATCGGGCGGGTGTTCATGCTCTACGGATTGTGCTTCATCACCGCCGGGCCGCTGCTGGGCAAGTGGATAGACCGCACGGCCGACAAGCCCCTGTTCCTGACGCTGGCGGGCCTGCTGTCGGGCGTGTCGCTGCTGCTGGCCGCAAACGCCACCGGCCTGGCAGGCACGTCGGCCGCAGTGGTGGCCCTGGGCCTGTCGCAGTGCATCGCGGCCCCGGCCTCCATGCTGTGCATCCTTGCGCTGCGCTCCGCGCGGGAACTGGGGCGGGAAAAGACCGCGTCCCTCTACAGGGCGCTGGAACGGGTGGGGCAGGTTGCCGGGCCCGTGCTGTTCGGCGCGGCCACCGTGGTCATGGGCACCACCCAGGTCCTGCTGGTGGTGGGGGGCACGGTCTGCGCGCTGGCCCTGGCCTTCCAGGCGGCGTGGCGGCTCAGTGCGCCACGGAGCTGACCAGTTTCTCCAGTGCCGGAAACCGCGCGTCGCGCAGGCCGTCCGGCAGAAACCACGACAGCAGTTCCAGATAGTCGCCGGGCAGCACCAGGTGGCCTCCGCGCCGCGCGAACTCGCGGAACTCCTCTTCCGTCGGGTAGGTGAAGTACTGTCGCCGGGCGGGGTCCTGCGCCCTGGCGGGAAGCCTGCGGCTCTGCTCCAGGGTGGGCAGGTGGCGCATCAGCGTGTCGATGCCCGCGAAGTAGGTCTGCACGAAATTCCACAGCACGGACCGGTCGTAGGTGATGTCCGCCCAGCCGATCTCCACCACCGGGCCGGTGTCGAGCCCGGAATCCAGATGGAACAGCGTGCAGCCGGAACGCCTGTCACCACGCTGCATGGCGCGGAACGGGCTGCACAGCCCCTGTAGCGCGGGCAGCGCCCCCGGATGCAGGCCATAGGTGCCCAGCCGGGGAAGGGCCAGCACATCTTCCTGAAAGATATAGTCGTACCGGCATGATATGATGACATCCGGCGCAATGTCCCGCATGGCGTCGCGTGCCTGCGGCAACCGCATGGGTCCCCAGAGTTCCATGGAAACGCCGTGCCGCGCCTGCAATCCCGCGTAGGTGGCGCAGGCGGCGGAGGAACCGTCCGGATAGAGCCCGTCCAGAAACGGAAAGACATGGTCCAGCACCATGTCCCGCTCATGCGCCACAAGGCGGGCGGCATGGCCGTCGGCCTTTTCCGCCTCCAGCACGTAGTCCGAAAGGACCACGAACACGTCGTGCCTGCCTGCAAGACCATCCAGCAACCTGTTGAGGGCAAGGCAGGCCGCCAGATCCTTCTTCGTGCAAATGGCAATCTTCAAAGCAACACCTTCATTCACGACATCATCACATCAACATTCGCCACGGCAGGATGACGCTTGCCAAGGAAAACCGTGTGCCCGGGCCTTCGCGCCCTCTTGCCCGCCGACGCTGGAACCGAAATAAATCAAGGCGATTCCCCATACTACGGATGCCGGGTTCGCGCCAGTTCTTCCTGCGCTCAAGAGTTTGCCGGTGCGCGGGACACAGTCCTTTGCGGCATTGCCGGG
>JALHHV010000179.1:0-6346 GCA_022837365.1 Desulfovibrio sp.
AGGGCGCTTTCCACCTCGAACGGCCCGATGCGGTAGCCGGAGCTCTTGATCAGGTCGTCCACGCGGCCCAGGAACCAGTAGTAGCCGTCTTCGTCCATCCACGCCTTGTCACCGGTGTGGTAGTAGCCGCCGAACATGACCGAGGCAGTCTTTTTCGGCTCTTCCAGGTAGCCCCGGAACAGCCCCACGGGCAGCCCCTCGGCCACGCGCACGCAGATTTCGCCTTCCTCACCGGGGGGGCAGACGTTGCCCGCGGCATCCTGCAACACCACGTCCCAGCCGGGCATGGGGCGGCCGATGGAGCCGGGCTTGGGCTGCATGCACGGCAGCGTGGCGATCTGCAGGGTGGTTTCGGTCTGGCCGTAGCCTTCGTGGATGGGAAGGCCGGTGGCGGCCTTCCAGTCGTGGAACACGCTGTCGTTCAGCAGTTCGCCCGCCGTGGTGCAGTGGCGCAGCCTGGAGAGGTCGAAGGCGGACAGGTCCTGCCGGACCAGGAAGCGGTACACGGTGGGCGGCGCGCAGAAGGTGGTCACGGCGTGGTCGGCCAGCACGCCCAGCAGCGCCGCCGGATCGAACTTGCCCCGGAAGTCGTAGACGAACACCGACGCCCCGGCCATCCACTGGCCGTAGAACTTGCCCCACACCGCCTTGCCCCAGCCGGTGTCGGCCAGGGTCAGGTGCAGGTCGCCGGGCACCAGGTCGTGCCAGTACATGCCGGTCAGCAGGTGGCCCAGCGGGTAGGTGTGCACGTGCTCCACCATCTTGGGCATGCCCGTGGTGCCGGACGAGAAGAAGATCAGCAGCGGATCCTCGCCCCCGGCGAACTCCAGCGGGCCTTCCGGACGGGGGAACCGGGCCTCCGCCGGGATGAAGATGGTGTCGTAGTCCACCCAGCCGCGCGGCAGGGCGTCGCCCCCCACCTGCACGCACACGGCAAGGCTTGGACAGTCGGGCCGGGCGGCCTCCACGCGGTCGGTGATGGAGTGGTCCACGATGACGCACCTGGTCTTGGCGCGCTCCACGCGGAACACGATGTCCTTGGGGGTGAGTTGCGCCGGGGCGGGAATGGCCACCGCGCCCAGCCGGTGCAGGGCCAGCATGGACACCCAGAACTCGATACGCCGGTACAGCACCAGCATCACCCGGTCGCCCTTGCGGATGCCCTGCAAACGCAGCGCGTTGGCCAGCTTGGCCGAAGCTTCGGCCATCCAGGCGAAGGTGTAGTCGCGCCGCACGCCCGCGTCGTCCACGTGGGCGATGCACAGCCGGGCGGGATCGGCCGCCGCGATGCGGTCCAGCACGTCGAAGGCGAAATTGAAGGTGTCCGGGGCGTCGATGCTGAATGTGGCGCAGAATTCCCTGTAATCCCTGGCGGTGAACTTGGTTGTATAGGTCATGGGTGCATCCCTGCGAAGCGATCCCTTGCGGGCTTGTTGACTGATGGCGTGTACGGCGCGCCCCCCGTGTTGGCGGCGGGGGCGTTCTCCTGCGGCGTGACAGCGGGTTTGGCCCGAAGGGCTTATTTTCCGGCAGGAAAACAAGCCCTAGCTAATCACGTCGAGAAACACCGCGTCGTTGCCGTCAAGGCCGCGCAGGGCGTGCGGGATGCGCGAGCTGAAGTACAGGCTGTCGCCCGCCGCCAGCACGTGGCGCGCGTCGTTCAGCCAGATCTCCAGGCGGCCTTCCAGGATGTAGATGAATTCCTGGCCCCGGTGGTAGTTGAACACCAGGTCCTTCTCCTCCTTGGGCGGCACGCGCACCAGAAAGGGCTCCATGCGCCGGTTGGTGAAGCGCGAGGCCAGGTTCCAGTAGTCGTAGTCCTTGCGGCGCTGCACCGAAAGGCCCTCGCCCTTGCGCACCAGGCTGTACCCGTGCAGGTGGGCGTCGCCGCCGGAAATCAGCGCGGTCAGGTCCACGCCGCACTCGCGGGCCACGTCGGTGAGGAAGCTCACCGGAATCTCCACCTCGCCGCTTTCGAAGCGGGCCACCTCTGCCTCAGTGGCGCCCACCTTGTCCGCCAGTTCCCGCTGCGAGAAGCCGCAGGCGTCGCGCAGCCCGGCAAGGCGCGGCGCAATCTCTTTGTAGGGCGGTTGCTGCATCGTCCGGTCCTCCTGTTGTGCTAGGGGCTGTTTCTAACTTAGGATTTTCGTTCGTTGGCAAGGAAAACGAGCCTGCCATGAGGGAGTGCGGCAGCCGTTAGGCGAGCTTGCGAGCCTTACGGATGGCGACCGCAACGGCACGCTTCGCGCCCTTCGGGTCGGATGCCAACGGGCGAAAAGACAATTTAGAGACAGCCCCTACCGTGCCCCCGCACCTTGCAGTGGCGCTCTCGATGGCTGGGGGAAGCATTGCGATACCCCAGCGTGCCGCAAATGAAAAGCCCGCTATGCCAACGGCATCCGCATGCCTGGCAGTCCGCGCGCGGGCGAAACGAAAGGCGGCGCGGACCGGGAGGCCCGCGCCGCCGTGATGGCATGCGCCCTGCCGACCGCATGCGCGGCGGCCCCCCCATGGCTAGGGGTAGGTAATTCGACCGTTGCGTTCGATGAGCGACAGCGTGTTGGACACCTGGCGACCCAACGGCGTTTCGCGACTCATCTCGCGCTCGATGGAGGTGATGCCCTTCAGCACCGTGGAGTGGCGGCGGCTGAACCGGTCGCCGATCTCCTTCAGCGAAAGGTCGGTATGCTTGCGGGCCAGGTAGAACACGGAATTGCGGGCAACCACGTATTCGCGCTTGCGGCTGCGCGAATTAAGCTGCTTCGGCGAGATGCCGAAGCCTTCGCACACCTTGCGCACGATGCCCTCGAAGTCCATGACCACTTCCTGCTGGGCGTAGTGGCCAAGCACTTCCCAGGCCATCTCCATGGAAATCTGGCGGTTCAGCAGCTTGGCCTTCAGCACCAGGTTGTGCAGGCAGCTTTCGATCTGGCGCACGTCCGAGCGGATGCGGTCGGCCAAAAGGTCGGTGACGTTGTCGGGCAGCATCACCTGGTGCAGGCGGGCCTTCTCGCACAGGATGCGGCGGCGCGTCTCGAAGCCGGGCTTGTCGATGTGCGCGAGGAAGCCGGAGCAGAACCGCGAGACCAGCTGGGTATCCAGGTTCTTGAGGTCGCGCGGGGCGAACGAACTGGACAGCACCACCCGGCTGCCGCGCGACTTCAGCGCCTTCACCGTGGCCAGCACCTCGTCCTGCATGCGTTCCTTGCCCTGCAGGAAGTGCACGTCCTCCAGCAGCAGCACGTCCACGTCGCGGTAGCGGGCCTTGAAGCGGTCCACTTCCCGCGCCTTCAGGGCGGCGATGAGCCGGGTGGCGAATTCTTCGGCGGTCAGGTACTCCACGCGCGGCGTGGCGCGGTTGCTGGCGTCGCACAGGGCGCGGCCCACGGCCTGCATCAGGTGCGTCTTGCCGAGGCCGGGACCGGAACTGAGGAACAGCGTGTCGGCGGAAAGGGATTCGCGGCAGATGCCGCGCGAGGCCGCGTAGGCCAGTTCGTTGCTGGCCCCCACCACGAACGAGTCGAAGGAGAAGCGCCAGTTCAGGGCGCGGTTGGGGGCGGGCATGTCCAGCGGCAGCCCCAGCTGCGCGGCGCGGGCGGCGGCGCCGGACGCGGAGCGCGCGGCCACGGCCTGCGCGGCATGGGCGACATAGGGAGAGGGAGCGGCGGACACCGGCAGGGCCTGCGCGCCGCCGGCCGTGGCGGCTTCGCCCGCGCCGGAGTCCAGACCCGCGCCAAGAGCGGAAGCGGCGGCGTCCGCGCGGCCCGCGCGCGGCGAGAGGGAGGCGGCGCCATGCGGCGCGGCGTCCACCACCACGGTGGGGGCGCTGCCGAGCACGGCGGTGGCCGCCTGCACGATGTCATCCAGCAGCCGGTCGCGGACCCAGGCCGCAACGAATTCGTTGGGAGCCACCAGGCGCAGCACGTCGTCCCGGACCTCTGCCGCCAACGGCGAGATCCAGACCTTGAAGAGCCCCGGGTTGAGACTCTTTTCTAGAATATTCTGAATTTGGCCCCAAATTGAAATCATGGTGCTTGGTTTACGGAGTTCGCGGCCGGGTTGCAACGGAGAAAAAGCGCCTGTCGTCATGAGGAACCCGCGCCCTGTTTCCCAAGACTTTTTCCGAAACAACATACTGAAATCACAATCTATAACCACTCGATGGCGTCATTCCGCCCTTTTCCGGACACCTTGGCAGGCAAGACTTTCCACAGCAGGAAACCACAGTTTTGCACATCAATCAAAAAACTTTTCCACAGGTACTTTTTTGATTTTCACCAAAAGATTGCCCGTGTATCTATTTTTTTCGCCACGGCACTTCGTGCGTGAAACAAAGCACCCTCAAAAACCATCCCGCGTAACCTCGCAGGCACGCCTGACGCCGCGCCGTCGCCAAAAGCCGGAGTTCCCGCCCGGCAGCGCGGCGGGAAACAACCTTGCTTCGGGTCTGGCGGAACTCTCGGATTTTTCCTGAATTTCCCCAATGTTGGCGAAGAATACGCTTGTACGGCGCGATTCGGCCCGGTGCGACGGAGCGTCATGACCGCCCGTGCGCTTGCGCACGTTCAGCCAGGCTGGCGCAGCGGATACCGGCCACAGGTGAACCGTTCGCCCTCGGGGCAGTAGCCCAGCCGTTCGCACTTGGCCCCGGCCACGGCAAACAGTTCCGGCAGCACACCGCGGCACAGGTCCAGCATGGCGTTGGCCATGGCCCGAATCTCCCACTGGGCGCGCAGGCAGCAGCGGTGCTCGAAGAAGTTGAGCAGGCTGCGGCAGTTCATGGTCAGCACGATGCGCGTCTCCGCCGCCTGGGGCAGCACGAAGCGGGCATCCTCGTTGGACTTGGCCCCGGCCCGGCCGTCGGCCTCCAGCAGGGCCTTGATGTCGCGGTAGGCCCCGCCGATTTCGGCCATGCACCGCTCGAAGCGGGCCAAGGCCTGCGGGTTGCGGGCGATGGCCGGGGGCAGCACGTAGTCGAAGTCGCTGCCGTCCACGTAGCGCTGGCTCTGCTGCGAGTACGAGGCGATGCGGTGGCGCACCAGCTGGTGGGTCAGCGCGCGGGAGACGCCCTCCGCCGCGAAGGTGAAGCTGACGTGCTCCACCGGGCTGGCATGCCCCGACTCCATCACCGAGGCCACGAACTGGGCCTGCTTCTCGCGCGCGATCTCGCCCGACAGCAGGCGCGGCCACATGTCGGCCACGAACCCGGAATGGTAGCACTGGCGGAAGGCGGCATAGATGAGCGAAAGCGGTTCCGGGGTATGGGCCAGCAGTTCGACCCGCAGCGTCGTCTTGGGCATGGAGATTCCGTGGCCGGCCCTGCGGCCGGGTGAGGGTTGGAAAGGAGCCTTCGCGGGCCGGACCGTTCCCGCCCGGCGTCAGGCCAGCAGGTTGAGGTGGCGGTAGGCCTTGGCCGTGGCCACCCGGCCGCGCGGGGTGCGCTTCAGGAAGCCGCACTGGATCAGGTACGGCTCGTAGATGTCCTCGATGGTGCGCACCTCTTCGGAGCAGGCCACGGCCAGGGTCTTCACCCCCGCCGGCCCGCCGCCGAAGTGCTCGATGAGCACGGACAAGAGCTTGCGGTCCATCTGGTCCAGCCCGCTCTCGTCCACGTCCATGCGCTCCAGCGCGGCGGAGGCCTGTTCCGGGGTGATGGTGCCGTTGCCGTGCACGGCGGCGAAATCGCGCACCCGGCGCAGCAGCCGGTTGGCGATGCGCGGGGTGCCCCGCGAGCGGCGGCCGATCTCCACCGCGCCCTCCGGGGTCAGGTTGGCCCCCAGGATGCGCGCCGTGCGCGTGACGATGCGCGCGAGGTCGTCCGGCGTGTAGAATTCCAGGCGGCTGATGATGCCGAAGCGGTCGCGCAGGGGCGAGGACAGCAGGCCGATGCGCGTGGTGGCGCCCACCAGGGTGAACGGCTCAAGGTCGATCTTCACCGTGCGCGCCCCCGGCCCCTGGCCGATGACCAGGTCCAGCTTGAAGTCCTCCAGCGCGGGGTACAGCACTTCCTCCACGGCCACGGGCATGCGGTGGATCTCGTCCACGAACAGGATGTCGTGCCGCCCGAGGTTGGTCAGGATGGCCGCCAGGTCGCCGCTGCGCTCCAGCACCGGGCCGGAGGTGGAGACCAGGTTCACCCCCAGTTCCGCCGCGATGATCTGGGCCAGGGTGGTCTTGCCGAGGCCGGGGTTGCCGTAGAACAGCAGGTGGTCCATGGCCTGCCCGCGCTCCAGCGCCGCCGCCACGAAGACCTTGAGGTTGGCCCGCAACTCGTCCTGCCCGATGAAGTCGTCCAGGCTGCGCGGCCGCACGTTCTCGTCCATGCAGATGCTGGGGCAGATACTGG
>JALHHV010000179.1:6370-11335 GCA_022837365.1 Desulfovibrio sp.
CGCGCAGCGCGCCCGCCACGTCAAGGTCGGGTTCGGCCTTCAGCACGTCCTTCAGCACCGGCGCGGCCTCGTCCTCCAGGTAGCCCAGGTTGCCGAGCCCGGCCAGCGCGTCGCGGAACACCCCGCCCGGTGCGGCGCCGCCCGCCAGCGCCACGGCCGCGGGCAGGTCCTCCACCCTCAGTTTGTACTTCAGTTCCAGAAAGATGTGCTGCGCGGTCTTCTTGCCGATGCCGGACACCCGCGTCAGCGCGGGCACGTCGTCCTCCACCACCAGACGGCGCAGGTCGTCGGGGCGGAACTGCGAAAGGATGGCCAGGGCCGTGCGCGCCCCCACCTTGCTGATGGACGTGAGCACGATGAAGGTCTGCCGCTCGTCCCAGGTGGAGAAGCCGAACAGTTCCAGGGCGTCCTCGCGCACCTCCGTCCGCACGTGGAAGGCCACCTGCCCGCCCCGCTCCGGCAGGCGCGACAGGGTGTGCGCGGGCAGGTGCACCTCGTACCCCACGCCCCCTTCCGTCACCACCACGCAGGCATTGCCAGAGACTTCGGCAACGCGGCCTTCGACATACGCGATCATGGTTCCACCTCTCGCGGGCACCCTACACAAAAAGCGACCGGGCCGGAAGACGGGCGCGCCGCACGGTCCTGTCCGCAGGTCCCCGCCGCACGCTCCGCATGCCCCGCATGCCCCGGAAAAAACACGCCGCTCCCGGATAACGCCCTTGGTGCGGAACGGAAAATCCCGTATCCTCCTTCGCACCCCGCAGCCGGAGCCTCGTCCATCGGAGCCTCGTCCATGCCGCTTCTGCCCCGCCAGTTCGCCCCGCTCACGCGGTTCCGCCACCACGCGGAGCGCACGCCCATCCGCCTGCTGCTGGCGACGCTGGCGCTGCTGCTGGCTCCCGTGCTCTACGTGGCCGATACCTATGCGGACATGTGGGCCGCCCGCGCCCTGGAGGACATCGTGTCCGGCGCGCGGACCCGGCTGGCCCTGCGCCAGCGCACGGTGAACGACGAGTTCGAACTGGCCTTCGCCGGGCTGCGCCGCCTGCCGGACCTGCTGGCCCAGGACGACCGGGTGCGCGACGAGGTGGCTCCCCGGCCCGGGGCGGCACCGGCCACCCCGTCCGGGTCCGCCCGGACCGACGCCGGACGCCGGGCGCCCCTCAACGCCTTCCTGAAGACCTTTGCCGAAACCATGGGTCTGCACATCGCCTGGCTCATGGACCACACCGGCACGTGCATCGCCGCCAGCAACTACGACACGGCGGACAGCCTGCTGGGCACCAACTACGCCGACCGCGCCTACTTCATCGCCGCCATGTCCGGCGAACGGGGCCGCCAGTTCGCCGTGGGGCGCGTGTCCAGCGTGCCCGGCTTCTTCTTCGCCTCGCCGGTGTACCAGTACGGCACGGTGCTGGGCGCGGTGGGCGTGAAGACCGACCTGCCCACCCTCTCGCGCCGGTTGCGCCTGGACGCCGCCTTCGTCACCGACGAGCAGGGAGTGGTGGTGCTGGCCAACGACAAGACGCACATCTTCCACGCCCTGCCCGACGCCCCGGTGCGCGACATGCCCGTTTCGGCGCGCATCCTGCGCTACAAGCGCGAGGCGTTTCCCGAACTGTCGCTGCGCCCCTTCGTGGTGAAGGGCATCAGCGAGCGGCACGGCCTGACGCTCATCGGCGATGCCACGCGCCCCGCGCTGCTGGGGGTGACCCAGTCGGCGAAGCCCTGACCCTGGAGGACCGGCGGCAGGTGCGCTTCCACTTCGCGGCGCTGTGCGGGCTGGCCGCGCTGGGCACCCTGCTTTCCGCCGCCATCTATACCCTGCACAACCGGGCCCAGGTGCGCATCATCGAGGGCAGCAACCAGGCCCTTACCCGCCTGAACGAGGAACTGCGCCGGATAGCGGAACGCGACCACCTGACCGGCTGCTTCAACCGGCGGCGCCTGGACGAGGCCATGAACGCGGAACTGGCCCGCAGCGCGCGCAGCGGGCATCCCCTGGCGCTCGCCATGCTGGATCTGGACCACTTCAAGGCGGTCAACGACCGCTACGGGCACGGCGTGGGCGACGCCATGCTGGCCCACGTGACCGGCATCATCCGCCACCAGTTGCGCGAGCCCGACCTGCTGGCCAGGGTAGGCGGCGAGGAATTCGCCCTGCTGCTGCCCGACACGGGCGAACGCGATGCCATGGCCTTGCTGGAACGGGTGCGCCGCAAGGTGGAGGAAACGCCCCTGCCCCACGAGGACGGGCCCATTCCCATGACGGTCAGCGCGGGCGTGGCCGAGGCGCGGACGGACATCGAGCCGGGGCGCTGGATGCACGAGGCCGACGCCGCGCTGTACATGGCCAAGCGCTGCGGCCGCAACCGCACCGTGCGCGCCTCGCAGGTGCCGGAGGACGCCGCCACGGGCTGGCTGGAGACACCGGATTGCATCTCTCTGGACGCGGACATGAACGAGGTCGGGGATGAGGCCGGGGACGAGGCCGGAGGCCAGCCGGGAACACCGGGGGAGACCGGCGCCGCCTGAGTCCCGCACGCGCGGGACGCCTGCGCGCGGGGGGCCGCTATCCGCCCAGCTTCGCCAGCCGCGACAGCCGCCGGGCGTTCAGGTGGCACACGGCGGCGGCCAGCGCGTCGCCGGTGTCCAGCGCCCAGCCGCCCTTCACGCCCAGGACGCGGGCCACCATGAAGCTCACCTGCTCCTTGTCCGCCCCGCCGGTGCCTACCAGGGCCTTCTTGATTTCCGAGGGCTGGTAGTCCGCCACCGCCACCCCGTGCGCGGCGCAGGCGGCCACGGCCACCCCGCGCGCCTGCCCCAGCTTGAGGGCGGTGGCCACGTTGCGGGCGGCGTGCACGTTCTCGATGGCCGCCTCGTCCGGCGCGTAGCGGCCCACCAGGGCGTGCAGTTCGCGGAACAGGTGGCCCAGCCGCGCGGCGAAGTCGTCGCCCTTGGGGCGGATGGCTCCGCAGTCCACCAGGGTGAGCACGCCCGACGCCTCGCGCACCACCCCCCAGCCGGTGCACTGCGAGCCGGGGTCGATGCCGATGACGGTGACGCCGCCGGAGCCCGCGCAAGGCGGGCTCCGGGGCATGGGCAGCGGGTGCTATTCCAGTTCGGCCAGCACTTCGTCGGGCAGGTCGAAGTTGGCGTGCACATTCTGCACGTCGTCGTTGTCTTCCAGGGCGTCCACCAGGCGCATCAGCTTGCGGCCGGTGTCCGCGTCCACTTCCACCGTGTTCTGGGGAATCATGGACAGTTCGGCGGAATCCATCTCCATGCCGACGGCTTCCAGCGCGTCGCGCACGGCGGCGAAGTCGGCCACGGCGGTGTGGATCTCCCAGGTGCCGCCCTCGTCGCGCACGTCGTCGGCGCCCGCTTCCAGCGCGGCTTCCATCACCTGGTCCTCGGTGTACTTACCGCCGTCCAGGGTGATCACGCCCTTGCGCTCGAACATCCAGCCCACGCACCCGGTCTCGCCCATGGAGCCGCCGTGCTTGGAAAGGATGTGGCGCACTTCGGCCACGGTGCGGTTGCGGTTGTCGGTGGCCGCTTCCACGATCAGGGCCACGCCGCCGGGGCCGTAGCCTTCGTAGGAGATTTCAAGGATGTCGCCCCCGGCCAGTTCGCCGGTGCCCTTCTTGATGGCGTTCTCGATCTTGTCCTTGGGCAGGTTCACGGCCTTGGCGGCCGCGATGGCGGCGCGCAGGCGGGCATTGCTGGCCGGGTCGCCACCGCCCTTGGCGGCGATGATGATTTCCTTGGCGGCCTTGGTGAACAGCTTGCCGCGCTTGGCGTCCTGACGCCCCTTGCGGTGCTGGATGTTGGCCCATTTGCTGTGTCCGGCCATGCGTCCTCCTGAAAAAAATGGATACGGAAAAGATGCGGAAACAACACGACGCAACGCGCGACGGGCGGCATGCCTGCCCGGCGCGCGCAATCGGCGCTGTCCGTCAGTCCTGCTGTCCGTCGCCCCGGTACCCGAGGCAGACGTAGAACGTTTCCTTGCTTTCGGCCCGCGAACTCTTGGGCTTGAAGGTCTTCACGGTCTCGAAGCGGGCCCGCAGCGCGTCAACCAGTTGCTTGACGTCCGGCCCCATGAAAATCTTGACCACGAAACTGCCGCCCTTTATCAGGCAATGGTCCGCCACCGCAAGGGCCTCGATGCACAATTCCAGCGAACGGGCCTGGTCGGTGAACCTGGTGCCCGTGGTGCGCGGGGCCATGTCGCTGATCACCACGTGGAACGGCCCCATGGCTGCCAGCGCATCCTCGAACGCTTCCGAGCGGTTGAACACGTCCTCCTGCATGAAGGTGACGTTGGGCGGAAACTGGGTGTCGGTGGCTTGCAGGTCGCAGGCCAGCACCCGCCCCTTCGGCCCGATGCGCTCGGCCGCGCCGAGCGACCACGAGCCGGGGGCCGCTCCCAGGTCCAGCACCTTCATGCCCGGACGGAACAGCTTGAAGCGGTTGTCGATTTCCTTCAGCTTGTAGATGGACCGCGCGGGATAGTTCTCCTGCTTGGCCTTCAGAAAATAGTGGTCGCGGTATGTCTTCATGTGGTCACCCGTGGCCGCTTGTACCCGAAACCCCTCCGCCCGCCAAGGACCAGCATGACCCGCCCCGCCCGACTGCGCATCCCAAACGAACTGGGGCAGCTCCGCACCCTGCCTGATGATGTGCGGCCTGATGACGTGCGGCCGGATGACGTGCTGGCGGATGACATGCGGCCTGATGAGGCGCAGGCGGACGGCGCGCGGCCATTGCCCGCCACGTTCGACGTGCTGCCCCCGCGCGGGCAGGACGGCGACGCCCCCGCCGAAGTGGTGGTGGTGGGCCTGGGGCCGAATCCGGCCACGGCGCACCGCGCGGTGACCGCCGCGCTGGCCGGGCTGCGAAAAAAGAATGCCCCCCCGGACGAGCGGAGCGCCCCGGCCGTGTACGTCATCGAATGCC
>JALHHV010000180.1 GCA_022837365.1 Desulfovibrio sp.
CTGGACCCGGACGCGGTGCACCGCTGCCTGATGGACCTGGCGGTGAACGCCATCGAGGCGTTCGGGGGGCAGGGAGAGGAACGGCGCGCGGATGACCCGCCCCGCCGGGTGGTCCTGCGCAGCCGCCGGAGGGCGTCGCCCGAATCAGCCGAATCAGTCGGCGCGCCCGGCGTCGAATACGTGGTGGAGGACAACGGCCCCGGCCTGCCGCCACGAAACAGTGAAGACGCGGACGGCTTCGCCGCCTTCGTCTCCGCCAAGCCGGGCGGCAGCGGCGTGGGCCTCATGGCCACGCGCAAGCTGGCCCGCGAGATGGGCGGCGAACTGGAACTCTCCCCCGCGTCGCCGGAGGGCGGCGTGCGGGCCGTGCTGCGGGTGCGGACCGGCTAGCTTCCGGGAATCTGCCCGCCGTTCTCCTCGCGGGCTTCCTCCTCCGCCTCGCCCCGGCGCACCGCGTCGGGCAGGCGGCGCGGCAGGGACACGGTGAAGGTGCTGCCCTCGCCGGGCTCGGAGGCCACGGCGATGTGCCCGCCGTGCTGCTGCACCACCCGGCTGGCCACGAACAGGCCGATGCCCGTCCCGGCGGTGCCCTTGGACGAGAAGAACAGGGTGAACAGCTTTTCGCGGGTCTCGCGGTCCATGCCGGTGCCGTTGTCGATGATGGTGAAGGTCACCTCGTCCGGCGCGCCGTTCCACGGCGTTTTCCAGCAGGTTCACCAGCGCGGACGACAGCGCCCCGGCGTCGGCCTCGAAGGTGCCGAGGTCGGCCGGGCCGCCGCCCGTCCCCCCGTCCCCATCCCCCTCCGCGAAATCCCGCACGAAGCGCACCCCGCGCTCCGCGGCCTTGGACTCCACCAGCGCCGCCGTGTCCTCGGCAAAGGCGCGGGTGACCACCACTTCCCAGTTCAGTTCGCGGTTCTTGGCGTAGTACAGCAGGTCCAGCACCATCTTGCGCAGCCGGTCCACCAGGTGGCGGATGTCCTGGTGGCTGTCCTGCACCCGCGCCGCGTCCCCGCGCGCGATGCCGCTGCCAAGGCGGTACACCCCGCCGTCCAGCGCGGTGAGCAGCCCCTTGATGCCGTGCGCCGTGGACCCCAGCAGCAGGCCCAGTTGCGACAGCCGGTCCTGCAAGCGGCGCAGTTCGGTGATGTCCGTGGACATCTCCATGACCTCGGTGATGCGTCCGTCCGCGTCGCGCAGGGGGGCCGTCCACACCAGCACGTTCACCTGCCGCCCGTCGCGCGCGGTGACCACGGTTTCCGCCTGGTGGGGCCGCCCGTCGTCGAAGGTGCGGCCCGCCGGGCAGCCGGAGCAGGGGGCCAGGCGGTGGGCGAAGGCGTCGTGGCAGCGGCGGCCGGTGGGGTCTCCGAAATCCTCGCGGTATCTCCGGTTGGCCTCCACCACGCCGAAATCGCGGTCCATCACCGCCACGTAGCAGGGCGATTCGTCGAACAGCTGGCGGAACCGTTCGCGGGTCAGGCGCAACTCTTCACGCAGGCGGCGCACCTCGGAGACGTCCACCGAAAGCTCCAGCACCAGTTCCACGTCGCCGTCGTTGCCGTAGATGGGCGCGGTGTGCACGATGACCGGGATTTCCTGGCCGTTTTTGTCCAGCAGCACTTCGTTGGAGCGGAACCCCTCGCCCGTTTCCAGCACGCGCATCACCGGGCACAGCCGGTCGCCGGGGCCGCGCCCGGCATACGCTTCCCAACTGCGGCTGCCGATGCGGTGGCCCAGGCGTTCCTTGTACAGCTGGTTGGTGGAGACGATTTCCAGGTCGGCGTTGTGCACGGCCACGAAGCAGGGCAGCTCGTTGAACAGCCCGCCGTCGTCCAGGGCGCTGCACAGCGAGCGGATGCCGCTGGCGATGCCGTCCATGACCTGCAACGCGGCCAGCTGGCGCTCCGCCTCCACCAGCCGGGCCGACTGGTCGCGCACCATCTGTTCCAGGTTTTCGGTGTACCCGCGCAGGCGGCTGCGCATGGACATGCGCTCCCCGGCGCGGCGCAGGGCCACCTCGAGCATGTCGTCGTTGACGGGCTTGGTGAGAAAGTCGGTGGCGTCGCGCTTCAGGCTCTGGATGGCGAGATCCATGTCGCCGTGGCCGGTGAGCATGATCACTTCCACGTCCGGGTCGGTGGCCTTGATGCGCTCCAGCAGGTCCAGCCCGGACAGGCCGGGCATCTTGATGTCGGTGAGCACGATGTCGGGCCTGCGCTCCGCGAACCGGGCAAGGGCCTCTTCGCCGCTGGCGGCGGTGGTCACGTGGTAGCCCGCGTCGGCAAGGGATATGCCGAGCACGGTGCGGATGCCTTCCTCGTCGTCCACCAGCAGGATCGATGCGCCCATGCGCGGCTCCTCGTGGTCCGGCGCGTTCCGGGTGGGGATGTTGCGGGGCGGTGGGCCTCGTCCCGTGTCCCGGCGCGGCCATCGGGGGATGGGCGCGGCGGGCGGCGCGACGCGGCGGATGCGCTGCCGGAGGCCGCCCGGATGGTACCCGGATGGCATTCGGACGGCGCCCGGATGCCTCGTTATCCCACGCGGAGCCGCGCGCGGCAAGGGCGGGCCGCCGGAGAGGGTATTGCCCGCCCCGATGCGGGCGCCTTCTCCGGCGTCACGCCCGCCGCCGTTCCATAAGGCCGGCGGGCGTGCAGCCGCGCTACTGCCGCACTTCGGGCGCTTCCGCCGCCAGTTCCCCGCGCTTTTCCAGCGTGTCGCGGATGATCTCCAGCAGGCGGTTGGGGTCGAAGGGCTTCTTCAGCGAGGCCACGGCGTTGCGGATGGCCAGGTGAATGCCCGACAGCCCGCTGATGACGATGACCGGGATGTCGCGGAAGGCTTCCTCCTTGGTCATCTTGCGGTAGAAGCGCGGCCCCCACTCGTTGGGCATTTCCAGGTCCAGCGTGACGAGGTCGGGGCGTTCGCGTTGCAGCACCTCCAACGCCTCGCTGCCGTCCGAGGCGGAGCAGGTGGCGTACCCGTTGTCGGAAAGGATATCCACCATGTACTTCACGATGTAGGGGTCGTCGTCCACGACCAGTATCTTGTACGGCATGCGCTCATTCTCCTTGACGTCGTGCGTGGCGGCGCGCGGTGCCGCCGCTGCCTGCCCCGTCCTCTGTGATATTCCGTCCGGGTCCGCCCCGGTGCTGTCTTGTGCCGCCCGTCCCGCTTGTCCCGCCGTTCCGTTTTTCGAGCCATTCCGGGGCGCGTCGAGCGCCCCGTCGAGCGCCCCATCGAGCGCCAGATGCGCCAGCTCCAGCAGCCTGTCCGGCCGGGGGGGCTTTTCCACGTAGGCGAACGGCGCGTCCACGTCCTTGCCCCCATTCCCGTCCGCGGCCCCGCACATGGACAGCCCGTGGGCAAAGGTGGCCCCGCCCACGCCGGACAGCATGATCACCGGCACGGCGCGCAGGGCGGGGTCGGCCTGCATGGCGCGGTACATGGGCAGGCCCCCCCCGCCCGGCATCATCACGTCCAGCACCACCAGGTCGGGCCGCCTGCGCCGGGCCGCCTCCAGCCCTTCGGCGCCGTTGCGGGCGGCCACGGCCTCGTGCCCGTCCGTTTCGAACAGGGCCTTCAGGAAGAACCGGAACGACAGGTCGTCGTCCACCACCAGCACCAGCGCCATGGGCCTACCCGCACAGTTGTTTTGTCTTCAAGGGGCTGGCGTCAGGCCACCCGCTCCGCGTGGGTCACGCTGGCCACGGGACAGGCCGAGCGCAGCACCACCTGCTCCACGGTGGAGCCGATTTCCGCGTCCTCGGCGGGAACGTCCCTGGCGTGGTGGGCCATGACGATGAGGTCCGCCTTGCGATCGCGGGCGTACTTCAGGATTTCCACGTAGGGCGTGCCTTCCCAGATTTCCACCTGATAGTTGTCGTAGTCGGTCATCTTGCTCACGTACTTGTCCTGCATCTGCTTGCGCGCCCGTTCCAGCTGCCGTTCTATCTCGGCCTGGCTGGGGTACAGCCCCGCGCCGCCAAGGTCGCAGGCGTGGAACAGGTACAGCTTGGCGCCCACCTCGCGCGCGGTCTTGTAGGCGAACTGGAAGGCCGCGTCGGCGGGCTTGGAGAAGTCGGTGCTGAAGATGATGTTGGAGAACATGTGCCAGCAGGTGTTGCACGGCCGGTTCACGATCAGCACCGGACAGCGGGCGGACTTGGCCACCTTCTGCATGGTGTTGCCGATGATGGAGCGCACCCGCGACGAGGCGGCGTCCTCTTCGCGCCCGTGCGCGCCCATGACGATCAGGTCCACCCCTTCCTGCCGGGCAAAGCGCAGGATTTCGGTGTGCGGCACGCCCACGGCCAGTTGCAGCGCGGCGTTGGGCGGGCCGAATTCCTTGAACTGGGCCTCGTAGACGTGCTTCAGCTCTTCGGTGACCCATTCGCGGTAGTCCGCGTCGGCCACTTCCTCCTCGCCGGACTTCAGGTCGCGCACGTAGTGGCCGAAGCCGCGCGTGGGCACCCCCAGCACATGGAAGACGTACAGGCGCGCCTCGCTGCGCCGGGCCAGTTCGAAGGCCACCTTGGCCGCATTGTCGCATGCCGGCGAGGCCGACGTCGCAAAGAGGATCTTACCGAACATGGCGTTTACCTCCGTAGGCTGCAGTGTCTGGCGCCGCCCTGGAAGCCGAGCTCCCATGCGAGGCCCTCGATGACTTCGAACAGGCTGAAGGTGGTCTCGCAGTCGAGCACCCGATACCACGTGTCGCAGGCCGCCCAGCGAGAGCGGCAGATCCAGAAGGGTGTCGAGAGGGATGAACCTGATTTCGTGTTCCGTTTCGCCGTCGCGGCCGCAGGGGCTGCCCGCCCCCGGAGCCAGCGCCCGAAGCGAAAGGTAGATTTCCGCACGTGGGCCGCCGGGGTAGCCGATGAGGTCCACCGTCTTGCGCAGGGCAAGGCCGCTGAGTCCATCGGCGCGGCAGCCTTCGGCCGGGCAGCGGGCCGCGTCCGCCACTGCGGCGGGCAAAAACGGGCCAAGGCGTTGCAGTTCCGCGTACCGGGTCAGCAGGGCGAAGAACGAGCGCAGCGTGCAGCCCGCGTCCAGCACCGCCGCCAGCCGCAGGCAGGGCAGCGGGTCGGTGTGGACCGTTCCGTCCGAACCGCCGGATCCG
>JALHHV010000181.1 GCA_022837365.1 Desulfovibrio sp.
TTTTACTGGCGCGCCCGGGAGGATTCGAACCCCCGGCCAAGAGCTTAGAAGGCTCCTGCTCTGTCCGACTGAGCTACGGGCGCGTGACGAGAGGGGATTTTTTTAGCCGAGCCGGTGCCGCCGGTCAAGGGCGGCGAACACCCCACGGCGGGCGACCGTCCGGGGGACGCGCAACGGCGTCCTGGGGGAGTACGTATTGCCAGCCGCATTCCCATGTGGCGCAAGCCGCTCCTCACAGAGAAACGTGGCGGACACGCAACGCCCCCTAATGGACAGCCCCTCTCCTCTGCTTGACGCACCCGGCCGGGCGTCCTACCGGAATAGATGCGCCCGCGCGCGGTATCCGACTGTCGGACGTCCGCACGTTACGCTCCGGGGGCACCACCGCACCCTCTACAGGCACACGCATCATGACGCACCCACCCACGCCCACCAGCTTCGCCACCTATGACGACGTGCAGGCCCACCTGGACAGGCTGGGCATGTTCCACATGGACCTTGGCCTCGGCCGCATGGAGCGCGTGCTGGACGCGCTGGGCCTGGCCGCGCCGCCGTTCACGGTGGCGCAGGTGGTGGGCACCAACGGCAAGGGCTCCACGTCCACCTTTCTGGCGGCCATCGGCACGGCGCACGGGCTGCGCACCGGCCTGTACACCTCGCCGCACTTCGTCACCCCGCGCGAGCGCATCCGCATCGACGGGGCCATGCTGGCCGCCGATCTGTGGCCGGGCCTGGCCAACCGGATCATGGCGGGGGGCGGCGATGCGCTGACCTATTTCGAATTCCTCACCGTGCTCGCCCTGCTGGCCTTCCGCGAAGCGGGCGTGCAACTGGCCGTGCTGGAGGCGGGTCTCGGCGGCGCGCACGACGCCACCACCGCCGTGGCCGCCGACGTGGTCTGCGTGACGCCCATTGGCCTCGACCATCAGGCCGTGCTGGGCGCCACCATCGCCGCCATCGCCGCCGACAAGGCCGGGGCGCTGCGGCCGGGCGTGCCCGCCGTCACCGCGCCGCAGCCATCGGACGCCATGGCCGAACTGCGCACGGCCGCCGATGCCTGCGGCGCCCCCCTGCACGAGGCCGACGACGTGGCAAAGCTGCCCTCCAAGGCGGAACTGGGCCTCTCCGGGCCGCACCAGCGCGGCAACGCGCTGCTGGCCTTGGCCGCATGGGCCACGCTGGCCGAGGCCAACGAATGGGAATCGCACGAGGACGCTGTGCGCCGGGGCCTTGCCGATGCGTGGATTCCCGGCCGCCTGCAATGGGTGGAACGGCCCGATGCCGCCCAAACGGCAACGCAGCCCCCCCTTCCCGCACGCCTGGTCATCGACGGCGCGCACAACGCCCACGGGCTGGCCGCCCTGCGCGAGGCCCTGGCCGCCCAGTGCACGCGGCCCGCCGTGGTGATCTTCTCGTGCCTGGCCGACAAGGACCTTGTCGCCGTGGCCGAGGGGGTGCGGCGTCTGGCCGGTGATGCGCCCGTGCTGGTCCCCACCATCCAGGGCAACGCCCGCGCCGCGCGCGGCGAGGACCTGGCCGTTCTGCTGGGCCCCACCGCCCGCGCCGTGCCGGACATCACCGCCGCCCTGCGCGAGGCCGCCGCCCTTGCCCCGCAAGGCCCCGTACTGCTGTGCGGCTCCTTGTATTTGCTCGGCGAGTTCTTTACACTTCGGCCCGATTGTCTGGAATCGCGGGGTGCTGGCGGTGCCTGTGAAGTGGCCGCCGCGCCCCCGGACACAGTTCCGGACGACGCCCCCGACGACGCCCCGGAAACGCCGCACCCCCCGTCGCCCTCCGGCAACTGACCGGCCCCGCATCCGCCGCACCGCCAGCAAGGAGTCCCACGTGTCGAACCTGTTCCGGTCCCTGCCCTCCATGGACGTCTTGCTCACCGCCCTGGCACACCCGGAACTGACAGGGCCGGAAACGTCCGCAGCGCCGGACCTCACCGCACTGCCGCGCCCCCTGCTGCGCGACCTGACCAATGCCTTCCTCGACCAGTGCCGCGAGGCCATCCGGACCGGAGAAATCACCGACGCGGCCGCCCTCTCGACGGACGCGCTGCTGCCCGCCCTCACCGCGCACGTGCTGCGCGCCGCGCGCCCCCATTTCCGCCGCGTGCTCAACGCCACTGGCGTGGTCATCCACACCAACCTCGGGCGCTCCCTGCTGGCGGAAGAAGCCACCGCCGCCGTGGCCGAAGCCTGCGCCAACTACTCCAACCTCGAGTTCGACCTGGCCACCGGCGAACGCGGCAGCCGCTACTCCCACGTGGAAGAACTGCTGTGCAAGGTCACCGGGGCAGAGGCGGGCCTTGTGGTCAACAACAACGCCGCCGCCGTGCTGCTGGTGCTGGACACCCTGTGCAAGGGCGGCGAGGTGGTGGTTTCGCGCGGGCAACTGGTGGAGATCGGCGGCAGTTTCCGCATTCCCGAAGTCATGGAAAAGAGCGGCGCGGTGCTGCGCGAGGTGGGCGCCACCAACCGCACCCACCTGCGCGACTACGAGAACGCCATCACCGAACGCACCGTGGCCCTGCTGAAGGTGCACACCTCCAACTACCGCATCACCGGCTTCCACAAGGAAGTGCTCCTGGCGGAACTGGTGGCGCTGGGCCGGGCGCGCAACCTGCCGGTCATCGAAGACCTGGGCAGCGGCAGCTTTCTGGACTTCACCCCGTGGGGCCTGTCCGGCGAACCCACCGTGCGCGAGGTGGTGGCCGACGGGGCCGACGTGGTCAGCTTTTCGGGCGACAAGGTGCTGGGCGGCCCGCAGGCCGGGCTCATCGTGGGGCGGCGCGAAATCATCGCGCGCATCAAGCGCAACCCGCTCAACCGCGCCCTGCGCATCGACAAGATGACCCTGGCCGCGCTGGAAGCCACCCTGCGCCTGTACCTGGACCCGGAACTGGCCCGCCGCAAGGTGCCTACCCTGCGCATGATGACCGCCCCGGCCGACGAACTGGCCCGGCGGGCGCGCAAACTGGCCACCCGGCTGCGCGCCGCGCTGGGCGATGCGGCCGTCATCGGCCTTGCCTCCGGCATGTCGCGGGTGGGCGGCGGCTCGTTTCCCGAGCGCGACCTGCCCACCACGCTGGTCAGTGTGGCTCCGGCGGGGTGTTCCGCCACCACGCTGAAGGAACGGCTGCTGGATGTCGCCCCGCCCGCCCTTCCGCTGGTCGGCAGGCTGGAGGACGACACCTTCCGGCTGGATCCGCGCACCCTGGACGATCCGGAATTTCCCCTGGTCGCCGCCGCGCTGGCGCAGGCGCTTGGCCTGCCCAACTCACCGGATGCGGCGCGACCCGCCGCCGCGCCCGGCAAACGCGCGCCGCGCGCCCACCGCACCCGCTAGAATCGGAGCCCACATGCAAAACGGCGAATTCAAGGAACTGACCCGCAAGCGCATCCTGGTCACCGGGGGGGCGGGCTTCATCGGCTCGCACCTGTGCCGCCGCCTGCTGGACCGTGGCGCGGAAGTGCTGTGCGTGGACAACTTCTTCACCGGCTCGCGCGACCATGTGCAGGAAATGCAGGACCATCCGCGCTTCGAGCTGTTGCGCCACGACATCACCTTTCCGCTCTACGTGGAAGTGGACGAAATCTACAACCTGGCCTGCCCGGCATCGCCCATCCACTATCAGTTCGACCCGGTGCAGACCACCAAGACCTGCGTGCACGGCTCCATCAACATGCTGGGGCTGGCCAAGCGGGTCAAGGCGCGCATCCTGCAAGCGTCCACCAGCGAAGTCTACGGCGATCCGGAAACCCACCCCCAGACCGAAGACTACTGGGGCCGGGTGAACCCCATCGGCCCGCGCTCGTGCTACGACGAAGGCAAGCGCTGCGCCGAAACCCTGTTCAGCGACTACCACCGCCAGCACGGGGTGCCCATCCGCATCGCGCGCATCTTCAACACCTTCGGCCCGCGCATGCACCCCAACGACGGCCGGGTGGTCAGCAACTTCATCCTTCAGGCATTGCAGGACAAGCCCATCACCATCTACGGCGATGGCAGCCAGACCCGCTCGTTCTGCTACGTGGACGACATGGTGGACGGCCTGACCGCGCTGATGCACGCCCCGGACGACACCCACCTGCCGGTGAACCTCGGCAACCCGGAGGAACGCACCATCCTGAACCTTGCCGAGATCATCATCGA
>JALHHV010000182.1 GCA_022837365.1 Desulfovibrio sp.
CCGCCTGGACCGCTTGGACTGGCGACGACGCCACGCCGTTCATGTAGTCCAGCGTCTTGCCCACCACCGCAGCGCCGAAGGTCTGGCTGTCCCATCCTCCGGAACTGGTTGACGATACGCTGAAATCACTCATACCCCTCCCCTCCTTCGCGCGGGCCGGGCATCCGTGCCGTGCGGCGGGCGCGCCATGCGTGCACCGCGCGGCCACGTCCCGCCGCGCGGTTTTCCCATGTTCACGATATACAGTAGGTCGGGCAACCGGGTCACGCCATTATTTTGCCGTGCCGGGCATGGCGGACGGGGCCGCCACACGCAAAACGCCCCGCCGGACGGTCCTGGGGACCAGCCGACGGGGCGTCACTCATCATGAGCCGGAAGGGGTGGTGCCCCTCTCGCGCGGGCGCGTTACGCGGGCCTGTGCGCGGACAGGATGTCCTCCAGCGCGTCGGCGAAGGCGTCGAGGTCGGCGCGGGGAATGGTCAGCGCGGGCAGCAGGCGCAGCACGCAATCCTGGGTCAGGTTGCAGATGAAGCCCCGGTCGATAAGCGCCTGCCATACCTCCTTGCCGGGGAAGGCCAGCACCACGCCGATCATCAGGCCAAGGCCCCGCACGTGGTCGATGGTGCCGGGCAGCTTTTCGCCCATGGCCCGGAAGCGGTCCATGATCCGCGCGCCCTCGGCGGCGGCCCGTCCGGCCAGGTCGTCGCGCAGCATGATCTCCACGGTCTTCGAGGCCACGGCGGAAACCAGCGCCCCCGCCCCGAAGGTGGTGGCATGGCTGCCCGCCACGAAGCCGCGCGCCACCTCGTCGGTGGTCATCATGGCGCCCATGGGCAGGCCGTTGGCCAGGGCCTTGGCGCAGCTGACGATGTCCGGTTCCAGGCCGTAGTTCTGGAAGGACCAGAACCGCCCGGTGCGGCACATGCCCGCCTGGATCTCGTCGGTCATGAACAGCACGCCCTTCTCGCGGCACAGGGCCTGCACGGCGCTGGCGTAGCCGGGGTCCAGCGGACACACGCCGCCCTCGCCCTGCACGACCTCCACCAGCACCCCGGCGGTCTGCGGGCCCACGGCGGCGCGCAGGGCCTCGATGTCGCCCGCGGGCACCTGGCGGAAACCCTCCGGCATGGGATGGAACCCGTCCTGGAACCTGGCCTGCCCGGTGGCGGCCACCGTGGCCAGCGTGCGCCCGTGAAAGGCCCCGGTCAGGGTGATGATCTCGTAGGCTTCGCGGCCCTGCACGCGCTGCATGTAGCGCCGGGCCAGCTTGATGGCGGCCTCGTTGGCCTCCGCCCCGGAGTTGCAGAAAAACGCCTTGGCGCAATGGCTGGTGGACAGCAGCCTTTCCGCCAGGTCCAGCTGTTCTTCCTGGTAGAACAGGTTGCTGACGTGCACCAGCTTGCGGGCCTGGGCGGCGGCCACCTCGGCCAGTTCCTCGTGGCAGTGGCCCAGCGAGGTCACGGCGATGCCGGACAGAAGGTCCACGTATTCGCGGCCGTCAACGTCCCACAGGCGCGAGCCATGCCCCCGCGCCACGGAAATGGGGTACCGGCCGTAGGTGCGGCACAACAGGGATTCCTCGCGCGCTTTCAGCGCTTCGAACCGTTCGCTCATGGCGTGTCTCCGGAGAATTGATGGAAGTATTCGGATGCGGCGGGGGTGCGGGCGGGCGAGAAATCCGCGCCGTGCACCCAGGGGCTGTTCCTGACCGGCAACTGTCCCTACAGGCTGCCGGTGTGCCCGAAGCCACCCGCGCCGCGCGCCGTCTCGCCAAGGGCATCCGCCTCTTCGACGAGGGCGTGGAAATACGGCTGGAACACTAGCTGCGCGATGCGCTCGCCACGGCGAATTCGTCGCTCCTCGCCCGAGGTGTTCAGCAGCGAGACCACGATCTCGCCGCGATAGTCGGGGTCGATGACGCCCACTCCCTGGCTGACGGTAAGCCCCATGCGCGTCCCAAGCCCGCTGCGCGAGTACACGAACCCCGCCGCGCCGGGCGACAACGGCTCCACGGCCACCCCGGCGGGGATGGCCAGCCGCGCCCCTGCGGGCAGGACCGCCTCTTCCGCGTCCATGCAGGCGCGCAGGTCCATGCCCGCCGCAAGCGGCGTGGCCGGGGCGAGGCCGCCGGGGCCGTCGGCGCTTCCATCGGGGGCGTACAGCGCGCGCGCGTCGCGCAGGTAGCGCACCCGCACGCGCAACGTCGGCGTACCCTCCATAACGCTGCTTGCACTTGTCACGAAAAAGCTCCTGTGAAAGAATACCGTAACTCCACAGACCCGCCGGACCGCCACCGCACGGAGGGGGGCCGCCGGACCGTCTGTTCCTATGCCACTCTCGCAGGCAAGTCAAAAGCACGCCGACGCCGCACCGCCGGAGGTACGCAGCATGCAGCCGCTCAAGGTCTTCAGTGTCATTCCCAAACTTCCCGAAGGGCTCGAAGGGCTGTGGGAACTGGCCTACAACCTCTGGTTCTCGTGGAACAGCGACATCGAGTCCATCTTCTCGCAGATGGACCAGCGCCTGTGGCAGGAAAGCTACCGCAACCCGGTATGGTTCCTGAACCACGTCCCCCAGCGCACCCTGGAGGAACTTTCGCGCGACACGTTCTTCAAGCAACGGCTGTCCGACGCCGTGGCGCAGTTGCGCCAGTACGTGGGCAGGCCGTCGCCCCACAAGTTCGAGCAGGTGCCCCCCGGCACGCCCGCCGTGGCCTACTTCAGCCTGGAATTCGGCCTGGCCCTGTGCCTGCCCATCTATTCCGGCGGCCTCGGCATCCTGGCGGGCGACCACCTGAAGTCGGCCAGCGACCTCAACGTGCCGCTGGTGGGCATCGGCATCGCCTACCAGCAAGGCTATTTCCGCCAATACATGACCCCCGACGGCTGGCAGCAGGAACGCTACCCCGTCTACGACTTCGAGCAGATGCCCAT
Source organism: Desulfovibrio sp. (assembly GCA_022837365.1). Classification (GTDB taxonomy): domain Bacteria; phylum Desulfobacterota; class Desulfovibrionia; order Desulfovibrionales; family Desulfovibrionaceae; genus Cupidesulfovibrio. Next base: position 2,934 of record JALHHV010000182.1, read on the forward strand.
GCGCCCGGCGCTGACGCCCGACGGCCAGCCTGCCGTGGTGCGCGTGGATGTGGGCAACAGGCCGCTTGCGGCGCGCATCTGGCAGGCGGCCGTGGGCCGGGTGACCCTGTACCTGCTGGACACCAACCTGCCGGAGAACCCGCCCGACTTCCGCCAGATCACCGAACGCCTGTACGGCGGCAACATCGAGATGCGCCTGTGGCAGGAAATCCTGCTGGGCATCGGCGGCATCAAGGCGCTGAAGGTGCTGGGCATCGACCCCAAGGTCATCCACATGAACGAGGGGCATTCGGCCTTCGCGGGGCTGGAGCGGGTACGGCTGTACATGAAGGAGCACGGGCTGTCGTTCGAGGCCGCCACAGAGGTGGCCGCCTCCGGCTCCATCTTCACCACGCACACCCCGGTGCCCGCGGGCAACGACCGCTTCGCCCCGGACCTGATGTACCGCTACTTCGAGCCCTACGCCCGCGACATGGGCCTGGCCTTCAAGGTGTTCATGGCCCTGGGCCGCGAGGCCCCGCACGACGACGCCGAACCCTTCTGCATGACCGTGCTGGCCCTGCGCCTGTCGCGCGCCAACAACGGCGTGTCCACGCTGCACGGCCGCGTCTCGCGCAACATGTGGAAGCAGGTGTGGCACCAGTTCCCGATGGAGGACGTGCCCATCGGCGCGCTGACCAACGGGGTGCACGCGCCCACCTGGGTGGCCCAGGACATCGGCATGCTGTACGACCGGTACCTAGGCTCCAACTGGCGCGAGGACCCGGACTGCGCCCGCGCCTGGAGCCAGGTGGACACCATTTCCGACGCCGAATTCTGGCGCACCCACGAACGGCTGCGCGCCCGGCTGGTGGACTTCGTGCGCGAGCGGCTGCGCCGCCAGCTGGCCGCGCAGGGCGCGCGGCGGCAGGACATCCAGATGGCCGAGGAAATGCTGAACCCCGAAGCCCTGACCATCGGCTTTGCCCGGCGCTTCGCCACCTACAAGCGCGCCAACCTGCTGCTGCAGGACCGCGAACGGCTGGAACGCATCCTGGGCGACCGCGAACGGCCGGTGCAGTTCATCATCGCGGGCAAGGCCCACCCGCAGGACCAGGAAGGCAAGAAACTGATCAAGGATCTGATCGTCTTCAGCCGTTCGCAGGGCGCCAACATGAGCGTGGTCTTTCTCGAGGACTACGACATGGAGGTGGCCTCGTACCTGGTTTCCGGCTGCGACGTGTGGCT
>JALHHV010000586.1:0-394 GCA_022837365.1 Desulfovibrio sp.
ATCCTGCCCCGCCTCGCGGCGGCCGGGGTGCGCCGGGCGTGGCTGCTGCCGCTGCTTTCGGTGGTGGGGCGGCACGCCATGCTGGACATGGCCGGCGACACGCCAGACTCGTGGCGGTCGCGCATCGAGGCGGCGGGCATGGAATGTATGCCCGTGCTGCGCGGCACGGCGGAGTACGGCGGCTTCGTGGACATCTGGCTGGACCACCTGGGCGTGGCCTTCCGCGCGCTGGACGCGGAAACGGAGCCGGTCACGGACCTGGATGGGGTCGGGGAGTGACCCTTGCCCGGCGTCTCGGCCCGCCCGCGCTGGCGTTCGGGGCCGAAATCGGCTACAACGCCACGGAACGACACCATTTTGCAGAACACCGGAGTATTCATGATGTTCCGTTGTC
>JALHHV010000586.1:418-1035 GCA_022837365.1 Desulfovibrio sp.
GGAACGACACCATTTTGCAGAACACCGGAGTATTCATGATGTTCCGTTGTCCCGGCCGCCGCACGGACGGCCACGGGGCGGCATCGGCGCCCCGTCATATGGCATCCCGCCATGCGCTTTCGCCCGCCGTGCCGCGCGTGCCCGCGCCGTGGTGGCGGGTTCTGTGCTGCCTTGCCGTCGTGGTGGCCGTGCTGTGCCAGGCCGTGCCGGGGCATGCCCGCCGCGCCGAGGCCGTGTGGGGCGAGGGGCAGGTTTCCAAGACCCGCGCCCAGGCGCAGGGCGAGGCTTTCACCAACGCCGTCACCGACGAGGCCCTGGACATCCTGCGCGCCCCCCTGTCCGAGGCGCGCCGCGCCGCGCTGCGCGAATACCTGGCCACCGTCACCGGCGAGGTGGTGCGCGGCTACAGCGAACTGGGCATGACCCAGGCGCAGGGCGGCACCCGCCTTGCCGTGGACGTGGACGTGAACCGCGACATGCTCAAGGACCGGCTGCGCCAGGTGGGCGCTTACTACACTGCCGAAGAACCCGTGGCCATGGTGTTGCAGCTTTCCGGCGCCTCGCCCGAGGTGGCGGAGCGCGTGAGCAGGCTGCAACTGCTGTACGGGGTGGAACAG
>JALHHV010000183.1 GCA_022837365.1 Desulfovibrio sp.
CATGCTGACCGGCTGCGCCTTCGGCCCCGACCATGCCCGGCCCGCCATGGACCTGCCCGACGCCTGGCGCGAGGGCACGGCCGACGCGGGCGACGTGCAGGACGGCTGGTGGAAGGGCTTCGACGACCCGGCGCTGGACGCCCTGGTGGCCGCCGCGCTGGACCACAACCGCGACCTGGCCAAGGCCATCGCCAACGTGGACGAGGCCCGCGCCCAACTGGGCCTTGCCCGGGCCGACCAGATGCCCCGGCTGGACGCCAAGGGCGGTTCCGAGCGCCAGCGCTATTCGCTGAACAGCCTCAACTCGTTCACCGAAGACACCCGCATCCAGGACCTGCACAACGTGGGCGGCGCGCTGTCGTACGAGGTGGACCTGTGGGGCCGCTACCGCCGCGCCACCGAGGCCGCCCGCGCGCAACTGCTGTCCACCGTGGCCGCGCGCGACACCGTGCGCCTGGCCCTGACGGCGCAGGTGGCCCGCACCTACTTCGACCTGCGCGCCTACGACCAGCAATTGCAGGTGGCCCGCGACACGCTGGCCTCGCGCGAATCCACCCAGGAGTTGCGCAAGGTGCGCTTCGAACTGGGCCTGACCAGCGAACTGGACTACCGCCAGGCCATTGCCGAAGCCGCCGCCGCCCGGTCCACCGTGCACACCCTGCAATACAACGTGGCCGCCAGCGAAGGCGCGCTGGGCGTGCTGACCGGCAGGAGCCCGCGCGACATCGTGTCCGGCACCGTGGAACGCGGCCTGGCCGTGGACGCAGTGCCCGTGCCCCCCAGCGTGCCCGCCGGGCTGCCCTCGGCCCTGCTGGAACGCCGCCCGGACATCGTGCAGGCGGAACAGCAGCTGGCCGCGGCCAGCGCCAACATCGGCGTGGCCAAGGCGGCGTACTTCCCGTCCATCTCACTCACTGGCCTGCTGGGCTACGAGAGCACCGACCTGACCCGCCTGTTCACCGGTCCTTCCGGCACGTGGCGGTACGCGGGCAGCGTGACCATGCCCATCTTCGACTTCGGCCGGGTCAAGGCCGGGGTGGAGGCGGCCGAGGCGCGCCAGCGCGCCGCCCTGGCCGGGTACGAAAAGGCCGTGCAGGACGCCTTCCGCGAGGCGCAGGACGCCCTGGTGTCCAACCGCAAGGCGCGCGGCGTGGTGGAGGCGCAGACCACCCAGATCACCGCGTTGCGCCGCTCGCTGCACCTGGCCAGGCTGCGCTACGACAACGGGTATTCCAGCTACCTCGAAGTGCTGGACGCCGAACGCACCCTGTTCGAGGTGGAGATAGCCCTGGCCTCGGCCCAGCGCGACCAGCTGGTGGCCGTGGTCGAGATCTACCGCGCCCTGGGCGGCGGCTGGGCGGGCATCGCCCCGCAGCAGCCGGAAGAGGCCCGCAATGACGCGGCACCGTCCGAAAAGGCCGTGGCGACCGCGCAATGAGCGAATGCCGCCGCTGCCGGGTGGACCGCGCCGAGCGCCATGGCGCGCACGGCTTCGGCCACACCGTGAAGGAACTGGCCCGCGCCTGGCGGGCCGAGTTCGACCGGCGCTTCCGCCCCATGGGCCTGTCCGACACCAGCTGGGTGGTCATCTGGCTGCTGTCCGAGAACGGCACGCTGCCCCAGGGCCGCGTGGCCGAACTGCTGGGCGTGGAGGGCCCCACCCTGGTGCGCCTGCTGGACCGCATGGAAAAGGAGGGCTGGGTGCGCCGCCAGCCGTCGGAAACCGACCGCCGGGTGAAGCTGGTGGCCCTGACCGGCCAGGCCCGCCCGGTGTACGACGCCATGCTGGACACCGGTTTCGCCCTGCGCGACGAACTGATGGACGACATCCCCGAGGAGCACGTGGCCATCGCCCACACGGTGATGCTGCGCCTGCTGGACAAACTGAACGGGCTGGACGGGCTGAGCGGGCAGAATGGGCAGGATAGGGACGAGGCGGGGGCATGCCCCCCCTGCCGCCCGGAAACCACGGACTGACGGCAACTCGCGTCAGCCGCGCCAGCCGCGCCAGTCCGGCAACCCGGCAGTCCGGCGGATGACGGACCAACGACAACGCGGCGTCTTCGCAGGAAGACGCCGCGTTTTTCGTCGTGCGGGCAGTGGGAAAAGGCGGGGGCGGCGTTATCTGGGCAGGCCGCCCAGCACGCCGCCGAGCATGGCGACCAGGGCGCCCGCCACGCAGACGATGGCCACGGCCTTGGCCTTGGGGTCACCGGCCTTGTGGCGCTTCCACGCCACGAACGCCTGGTACCACAGCCACGCGCCGAGCACGGTCAGGATCATGGGAATGACGGGCATGGGGCCTCCTTTGGAAAGGTCCGTTCTGTCCGGAAGGGATGAAACCCGGCGCGCCGCTCCGGGCATGACGCCGGAAGACATGACGCCGGACGGTGCGCCGTCATGGCACGGAGCGCGCCGTCATGCAAGCCCCTGGGCTCCTTCAGTCCAGCCGCCGCCCAGGGCCTTGTACAGCGACACCAGGTGCAGCAGCACGCCGGAACGGCTGCGGGCCAGGGCCTCTTCCACCTCCAGTTGGCGGCGTTCGGCGTCCAGCACGGTCAGCAGGTCGTCCACGCCTTCCATGTAGCGCACCTTGGCCAGCCGGGTGGCTTCGGCCTGCGCGTCCAGCGAGCGGGACAGCCGTTCGCGTTCCACGAAGGATTCGGCGTAGCGGGCCAGCGAGGTTTCCACTTCCTCGAAGGCCACCAGCACGGTCTTGCGCCAGCGCTCCAGGGTGGCCTCGCGCCGGGCCTCCAGCGCGGCCACGGCGGCGCGGGTGCGCCCCCCCTCGAAGATGGCCCAGCGCACGCCGGGCATGATGGTCCAGGCGCGGCTGTCGTCGCGGAACAGGTCGGAGAAATGGATGCTGTTCAGCCCGTACGAGCCGGTGAGCGAGAACTTGGGGAACAGGTCCGCCTCGCGCTGGCCGATGTCGGCCGTGGCCGCGTGCAGTTCGTGCTCCACGCGGCGGATGTCCGGGCGGCGCAGCAACAGGTCCGAGGGCAGGCCCACGGGCACCAGGTCGGGCACGGCGGGCAGGGGGGCGCGCGGGGCCAGCCGGTCGCGCAGGGCGGCCGGGGCCATGCCGCACAGCACGCCCAGCCGGTGGATGGCGGCGTCCGTGGCGGCGCGCAGCGGGGGCACCAACGCCTCGGTGCGCTGCAACTGGGCCTCGGCCTGCAACACGTTCATGTCGCTGGCCACGCCCACGTCGCGGCGCAGCCGCACCAGGTCCAGGGTGCGGCGCTGGGCGTCGGCGTTGCGTTCGGCCACGTCCAGCCGGGCCTGCGCGCCGCGCAGTTCCACGTAGGCGCGGGCCGTTTCCGCCGCAACCGAAAGCTGCACGTCGGACAGCCCGGCCTCGGCCGCCTGCTGCCGGGCGCGGGCCGCTTCCACGCCGCGCCGCGCGCCGCCGAAGATGTCGATTTCCCACCGCGCGTCGAACCCGGCCTGGTACAGGTCGCTTTCCAGGGGCATGCGGGCCGCGTCCAGCGACTGCCCGGTCAGGGTGTTGCTGCTCACCCGGCTGCGCTCGAAGCTGCCGCCCGCCGCCGCCTCGGGCAGCAGCGCGCCCCGGGCCACGCCCACCACGGCGCGGGCCTCGCGCAGGTTGGCGGCGGCCATCAGGGCATCGTTGTTGTGCCCCACGGCCGTGGCCACCAGTTCCGACAGCAGCGGGTCGCCCATGCGGTCCCACCACTGGCCGTCGGGGGCGGCGGCGGCCACCGCGGCGCGGGTGGCCCCGGAACCGTCGGGAGCAGCGCCATCCTTGCCTGCGGCTGCGGAAAGTTCCGGCCGGGTCGTGGCGGCGCTCCACTCCGTGGGCGCGGCGGACGGGACGGGCCGGTCGTAGTCCGGCCCCACGGCGCAGCCCGAAAGGACAAACCCCGAAAAGAGGAGGACGGACAGCGTCAGGAAGGGGAACAGGTCCCGCAAGGCGCGGGGATGTCCCGCCGGTGCGCGGTGCGCGTTCATGGCGTCTCCTGCGGCAATGGCGGCCCCGGCGCAATGGCGGCCACCTGCCGCAGTCCGCCGGTGACGAAGGCCAGGGTGTGCGCGGTGAGCAGTTCCAGCCCGTCGGCCGAAAGAGCAAGGCCGGGGAACACCCGGCGGAAAATCTCGCGGTTCAGGTACAGGCTGAGGCACATGGCGATGATGTTCATGCACGAAAGCTGGACGGACGGATGGCTGTCCGGACGCCCCAGCAATTCGGACACCGCCCCGCGCAGGAACATGGACTTGGGCGCGATCTCGGCGCGCACCAGTTCGTCCAGGAAGGGCGTGGGGCGCATCATCTCCTGGGTCATCAGCTTCAGTTGCCAGGCCGAGGGGTCGGTGGTGAGCAGGTTGGACAACAGGTCGCGGATGATGATGCCCACCCGCTCGGCCGGGGGCGCGCCGGGCGGCAGCGAGGCGCGCAGGTCCTCGGCCGTGAGGAAGCGGCGGTGCGCCTCGTGCAGGGCGGCGGCGTACAGCTTGTCCTTGCCGCCGAAATGGTAGTTGATGGCCGCCGGGTTGGCCCCGGCCAGATCGCAGATTTCCTTGCCCGTGGCCCGGTCGTAGCCGTGCTCGGCAAAGACCATGCCCGCCGCCTCCAGCAGGCGCTGGCGGGTGGATTCGCGGCCCTGCTCGCGGGTCGCGCCCCTGGCGGCGGCCGCATGGCCCTTGTGATCGGACGACTTCTTCATGCGCATGCTATAGGATAGCCACGGGGGCAGTGTCAAATTCAAAATTTAAATTTGAATTTGACTTTTGCCCGCCACCCCACTAGGCTGAGGCCATCATCCCGGAACCGACACCGCGCGGACACCGCGCGCACCCGGAGCAGCGCATGAAGAAACGCATTCTCGTCCTCGCCGTGCTGGCGCTGTGCATGGTCGGCGGCGCGCTGGCCTGGCGCGCCCTGCGCCCCGCGCCCGACGCGGGGCCGGTGGTGCTGTACGGCAACGTGGACCTGCGCCAGGTTTCCCTGGCCTTCAAGGACGCCGAGCGCGTGGCGCGGGTGCTGGCCCGCGAGGGCGACCGGCTGGCCCCCGGCGCGCTGGTGGCCGTGCTGGAAACCGACCGCCTGGACCGCGAGATATCCCGCGCCAAGGCCCGCGTGGCCGCGCAGGCCGCCGCGCTGGTCCGGCTGGAGAACGGCTCGCGCCCGCAGGAAAAGCGCCGCGCCCGCGCCGATGCCGACGCCGCCGCCGTGGAACTGGCCAACGCCGAGCGCACCTTTGCCCGGCTGCGCGCCCTGTCCGGCACCGGGGCCGCGCGCGAGCAGGACGTGGACGACGCCCTGGCCGCGCGCGACCGGGCCGCCGCCCGCCTGCGCGTGGCCCAGGCCCAGTTGGCCCTGGTGGAGGAAGGCCCCCGGCGCGAGGACATCGACGAGGCCCGCGCCGCGCTGGCCGCCCAGCGGGCCGACCTGGCCGTGCTGGAGCAGCGCCGCGCGGACAGCGAACTGCGCGCGCCCTTGTCAGGGGTGGTGCGTTCGCGCCTGCTGGAGCCGGGCGACATGGCCTCTGCCCAGCGCCCGGTGTGCACCGTGGCCATCACCGACCCCAAGTGGGTGCGCGCCTACCTGACGGAAACCCAGCTCGGCCGGGTGCACGAAGGCATGCCCGCCGAGGTGGCCATCGACGCCCGGCCCGGCCAGCCGCTGGAGGGCTGGCTGGGGTTCATCTCGCCCACGGCGGAATTCACCCCCCGCAACGTGGAGACGCCGGAACTGCGCACCTCGCTGGTGTACGAGGCCCGCGTGTTCGTGCGCGACCCCGGCGACGTGCTGCGCCTGGGCATGCCCGCCACGGTCACCCTGCGCGAGGGCCACGCGGTGCCCGTGCGGACAGGCGAGACACGACAGGCCAACGCGACCGCCGCTGCTTCCCCCACGGCGCAGGCCGGAGCTTCCCCCACGGCGCAGGCCGGAGCCTCCCAATGACCTCCCCCTCGCCCGTGTTCTCCGCGCGCGGGCTGTGCCGGACCTTCCGCGCCGCGGGCAGGGAGGTGCGCGCCGTGGACGGGGTGACCCTGGACCTCGCCCCCGGCACCATCAACGGCCTTCTCGGCCCCGACGGCGCGGGCAAGACCACCCTGCTGCGCCTGGCCGCCGGGCTGCTGCTGCCCGACGCGGGCAGCCTGGCCGTGCTCGGCCGCGACACCGTGGCCGAGGCGCAGGCCGTGCAGTCGGCCATCGGGTACATGCCCCAGCGCTTCGGCCTGTACGAAGACCTTTCCGTGGCCGAAAACCTGTCCCTGTACGCGGACCTGCACGGGGTATCCGCCGCGCAACGGGCCGAACGCTGGCCCGCGCTGATGCGCATGACCGGCCTTGCGCCCTTCCTCGACCGGCTGGCCGGGCGGCTTTCCGGCGGCATGAAACAGAAGCTGGGGCTGGCCTGCACCCTGGTGCGCTCGCCCCGGCTGCTGCTGCTGGACGAACCCACCGTGGGCGTGGACCCGCTGTCGCGGCGCGAACTGTGGAACATCGTGTTCTCGCTGGTGCGCGGGCACGGCATCACCGTGCTGGTCAGCACCGCCTACCTCGACGAGGCGCCCGCCCGGCGACTTCACCCGGCCGCTGACGGGCCGCACCTGGTTCGTCACCCCCGCCATGCGCGCCCGCGCGGCCCAGACCCTGCTGGGCGCGGCCCCCGGCGTCACCGATGCGGTGCTGCACGCGGGCGGGGTGCGCCTGCTCACGGACACCCCGGAGGCGGCGCGGGCGCTGGTGGACTGCGGGCTGCTGGCCGAAGAAGGGCAGGAGGCGGGCACCATAGGCCGCATGCATCCCCGCGCCCCCGGCTTCGAGGACGGCTTCCTGGCCCTGTTCGCCACGCTGCCGCAGGGACCGGACACGGGCGAGGAGCCCGCGCCCGCCGCCAATGCCTCCGCCCCGTCCGCACCGGACTGTACCCCGCCCGGCCCGGCCGCCTCCCCCGCTGCCGACGCACCGGGCGCGCCACCCGTCATCGAGGTGCGCGACCTCGAACGCCGCTTCGGCGCGTTCATGGCCGTGAAGGACGCCAGCTTCGACGTGCGGCGCGGCGAAATCTTCGGGCTGCTGGGTCCCAACGGCGCGGGCAAGTCCACCATTTTCCGCATGCTCTGCGGCCTGTTGCCG
>JALHHV010000184.1 GCA_022837365.1 Desulfovibrio sp.
CCGGGGAAGGGGTAGTCCAGCAGGGTGCGCAGGGCCTTGCCGGAGCAGCCGCGCACGGTCTTTTTCAGCCGCGCGGCGAAATGGCCCATGAAATGGTTGAGCAGAAATTCGATGTCCTCGCCCCGTTCGCGCAGGGGGGGCAGGTGCAGGCGCACGGCGGACAGGCGGCGGAACAGGTCTTCGCGCAGGCGGCCTTCGGCCACCAGTTGTTCCGGGTCGCGGTTGGTGGCCACCACCAGGCGCACGTCGCACGGCACGGGGTCGGCAGCGCCCACGGGGTAGATGACCCCCTCGTCCAGGAAGGCCAGCAGGCGGCCCTGGATGGACAGGGGCAGGTCGCCGATCTCGGTGAGGTACAGCGTGCCGCCCTGGGCCATGCGGAACCGGCCGGGCTTGTTCTCTTCCGCGCCGGGGAAGGCCCCCTTGCGGTGGCCGAACAGTTCCGATTCGGCCAGAAATTCGGGCAGGGACGACAGGCTGGCCTTCACGAACGGCTCGCGGGCGCGCGACGAAGCCTTGTGCACGGCCTCGGCCAGGGTGTCCTTGCCGGTGCCCGTCTCGCCGGTGACCAGCAGGGGGCCGTCGTTCCGGGCCACGGCGGGCAGGGCCTGGAACACCCGTTCCATGGCCACGCTGCGGCCCACCAGCGGGCCGAACGCCTCGCCCTTGGCGGTCTTTTCCTCCAGCTCGCGCACCAGGGTCAGGTCTTCCACGGCGTGCAGCCAGCCCACCACGCGGCCGTCGGCGTCGCGCAGGGGGGACATGCTCATGCGCACCGGGATGCGGCGGCGGTGGCGGTTCAGGATGTCGCCTTCCTGGGCCTGCGGAACCGGGGGCAGTTCGCCGTCCTCGGTCATGTCGTACTGCGCGCCCGAGGCCGTGGCCACGGTGACGCCCGAGGCGGTGGTCAGCGGGCGGCGCAGCGGGCAGCGGTGCAGGCAGATGCTGGCGCGCAGGGCGTGGCGGCAGGGTATGCCGCGCACTTCCGCCGTGGTGAAGCCGGTGAGGGATTCCAGCGCGCGGTTCATCAGGCGGATGGTGCAGTCGACGTCCAGCAGGGCCACGCCCACGGGCAGGGCGTCCAGCATGGCCGCCAGGTCCACCGGCAGGGGCGAGAGGCCCGACACGTGCGGCAGCGACGGCGCGCCGTGCCGTGCGGGCGACCCGGCGCGGTGCCGGGTGGTGTGCGGGGCTGCTGGGCCTGTGTGCTGTGTGGACACGAAGCACCTGTTCCGTCGTTGCGCGTTGTTCCGGTTCGGGGTTCCGGTCCGGGGCGCGCGTCGCGCCCCGGACCGCTGCCCATGGCAGTTCCATGGGCGGCACATTTTTGCAAGCGGATGTGCCGGCCGCGTTTCAGGACCGGCTAGTGACCGCCCGCCCCAAAGATGCCCGACGCGGCCACGGTGAGCACGATGACCTCGAGCACGGCGATGGTGACCATCAGCGGATCCTTCTTTTTGATGAAGGCGGGGATCAGCGTCAGGTAGCAGACGATGGTCATGCCCGCGAGCAGGACGATACCCAGGAAGTTCAGGAAGTCGCCCTGGCCGATCAGCGCGGCCCAGCCCCAGCCGGTGGGCACGTTGCCCTGGCTCAGGTACACGCCCACGCGCTGGCTCCACAACTGGGTGATGGTGTCCAGCGGGATGTGCGGGGGCAGGATGCCCAGCACGTAGATGAGGTAGGTGACCACCATGAGGGCCAGCGACCCCCAGCAGCCGTAGTAGAGCAGGTTGGCGTAGGTCACCTGTTCCGGAGACGCCTTGACGGATTTGTTGGACATGTCTGTTTCCTCCGTGATGTTCCGGATTCCAGCGAGTTCAGAGCGGTTTCCGGTGAGGATTTGCGTTCGGTATCGGCTGGGGCGCCTTCTGCAGGAGAAGCGCCGCATGCCTTTCGGGGGCCGTCTTCAAAGCAGGATTTTCGTTCGCTGGCGAGGAAAACGAGCCCGCCATGAGGGAGTATACTCTTGTTGTATTCGACCGATATGGCGGGCGAAGTTTGACGACGCCAGCGGGCGAAAGGCCGATTTGAAGGCGGTCCCTAGAAGCCCAGGCCCTTCAGCAGCGCCTTGCCGCCCGAGAACAGCAGCACGCCGATGACCATGTAGCGGATGAACTTGGGCTTGGCCACGGCCAGCAGGCGCACGCCCACGAACGAGCCCAGCATCAGGCCGATGATGGAGGGGATGGCCATCAGCGGGATGACGCAGCCCTGGTTCAGGTACACCCACGCGGCCGAGGTGTCGGTGATGGACAACAGGAACTTGGAGGTGCCCACGGCCACCTTCAGCGGCACGCCCATGAGCAGGTTGAGCACCGGCACGTTGGCCCACCCGGCGCCCAGGCCGAACATGCCGGCCATGAGGCCGATGACGATGAACAGCAGCAGGCCCGGCAGGGTGCGGTGGGTCTTCCAGTCGATGACCTCGCCCGTGGAGGGCTCGATGAACACGCCGTCCATGCCCAGCGCCACGCTGATGGCGTCCTGCTTCTTCACCTCGGGCCGCACGGTGTTCTTGGACACCAGCAGCAGCACGGCGATGAACAGGATGGTGCCGCCAAGGCAGGTCTGCACCACGTTGGTGGGCAGGGCCAGACCGACCATGGCGCCCACGATGGAGCAGGCCGAGGCGATGAGCGCCACGGGCAGGGCCAGGCGCAGGCTGGCCAGGTTGCGCTTCAGCAGGCCGGGACCGGCCGCCAGCGCGCCCGCCAGGGCCACCAGCAGGCCCGCGCCGCGCACGAAGTCGAGGTGGAACGGAAAGAACCCGCTGACCAGCGGCACGAACAGCACGCCGCCGCCCACGCCCGCCAGCACGGCGATGATGCCGAGAATGAAACAGAAGAACAGCAGGGCCGTGGGCCAGAACCACCACGGGTGGCCGTCGGCGGGCATGGCTGCGGCTGCCGCGGAGGCGACGTCGCCCCCCGACGCCAGCACGGGAAGGGCCCAGCACAGCACGAGCAGGACCGCAAGGACCGCCGGGCCCCAGAACCTGACTTTGGTAGCGGTGTTCATGTCGGTAATGTCCCCTTTTGAAACATTGAAACATTTATGAAACAACAACTCGCCATCACGATCCGCAATCCGGAGGAATGTATGGCCTTCCCACCCGGCGGTGCGGAGCGCGTTGCGTCCTGTGCGCCAGCAACCCACCGAAAAACGTGGTGATGGTCTGGCCGCCGCCTGAATTTGTGATTGCTTTAACAAGTTTCGTGCCATCAATGAGCGCTTGCCAAACATAGGGAAATGGCCTAGTCCACGCACATGGACGGCAGAAAATTTCCGCATACCGGCAACAAATTGCCGGGTGATGGCCAGGATGGTCCTCATTTCGAAACGTTGCAGAACGGAACAGGGTTTCTCCTGCTGTCCGGGGACATGCTGCGCCTGAAACAACTGGCGCAGCAGGTGGCCTCGTCGGACGCGCCCATCCTGATCCACGGCGAAACGGGCACCGGCAAGGAACTGTTCGCGCGGCTCATCCACGACATGAGCGTGCGGTCGCGCAAGCCCTTCGTGGCCGTGAACTGCGGCGTGCACGAGGGCGAACTGTTCGCGGACAAGTTCTTCGGGCACGAGCAGGGAGCCTTCACCGGCGCGCACCGCACCAGCCAGGGCTGTTTCGAGCTGGCCGGGGACGGCACGCTGTTCCTGGACGAGGTGGGCGAGATTCCGCCCGCCAACCAGGCGGACTTCCTGCGGGTGCTGGAAGAGCGCAAGTACCGGCGCATCGGCGGGCAGCGGGACATTCCGTTCCAGGCGCGCATCATCGCCGCGTCCAACCGCGAACTGCCGGACATGGTGCGCGAGGGGCGGTTCCGGGCGGACCTGTTCTTCCGGCTGAACGTGATTCCCGTGTCGCTGCCGCCGCTGCGGGCGCGGCGCGAGGAGATCGTGCCGCTGGCCCGGCATTTTCTTGCCCACTACGCCGAGAAGTACCACCGGCACGGGCTGCGTTTCAGGCCCGAGACCGAGGCGGGCCTGAGCGGCTACCCGTGGCCGGGCAACGTGCGCGAACTGAAGAACCTTGTGGAACGGTTGGCCCTGCTGGCCCCGGAAGGGGACATCGGGCCGGAACACCTGCCGCTGGAGTTGCGCTCGGCCGTGGCCCTGGGGGCGGCGGGCGTGGGCG
>JALHHV010000587.1:0-614 GCA_022837365.1 Desulfovibrio sp.
ATGCCGAACAGGCCGAACATGACCACCAGCAGGGCCGTGGCCCACAGCGGGCGCGAACGGCCCGGCCCCACCTTGTCCAGCGGGGCGAAGGTCATGATGGCGAAGCCCCCGGCCAGCAGCAGGCCGAAGCGCTGGGTAAGGGTGATGAACAGTTCCGGAACGTGCGGGGAAAGTATCGGGTCCATGCGGCCCCCCTGCTAGACGCCCAGCCGGGCGCGGAAGTCGCGCGCGCGGTTGCGGCTGACGGTGACCTCGGTGCGGTCCGCGTCGTTCATGACCAGATGGTACTTGCCGTTGATCCACGGCGAAAACTCGGCGATGCGCTCCAGGTTCACCAGCACGGCCCGGTTCACCCGGAAGAACGGCAACCCGGCCAGGCGTTCTTCCGCGCGGGCCAGGGTGTTCATGTTGTGGCAGGGCAGGCGGCCTTCGCCGGTGACGGCCACGATGCGCTTTTCCTCGGCCTCGATCATCACCACGTCGCGCGTGGGGATGAGGCTGATGCGCCCGCCGTGCTCGACAGCCAGACGTTCCACCGGCTTGGAGTGCCCCAGCGCGCCCAGCAGGGTGGCCACGGCGTTCTGCAACGGCCGGGCGCCGTCGGTGGCCAGGCG
>JALHHV010000587.1:691-1278 GCA_022837365.1 Desulfovibrio sp.
CCTCGGCGGCCTCCACGTCGGGGTAGGCCGAGAGCAGGTAGGCCAGTTCGTCCCTGGCGGGGCGTTCGTCATCGACGATGAGGGCGCGGATGGTCATGGTGAACCTTTCCGTGGGGGCGAGCTTTCCGTGGGGCGGACTTCCGTGGGGCGTGCGGGCCTGCGCCAGGCCGCAACGCCCATGGCCGCCGGAGCGCGTGGCGCGGCGGCGGTGGCCCTTTGCGCCTATCTAGCGCCGGGGAGGGGGCATGTCCAGAGGGGTGCCGGGCGCGCGCCGTGGCCCGCCCGCTGTCGCTTATTCGAGGGGGCTGGCCGCCTCCACCGTGGCGTTGTGGGCAATGCCCACCACGTCGAACACGGTGGACAGGTTGGCGGATACCCCGGTGATGCGCACCGCGCGCCCCAGGGTGCGGGCGTGGCGCACCAGTTCTGCCAGCACGGCGATGCCCGCGCCGTTCACCGACACGGACGGCTCGAAGTCCAGCACCACCGTGGGCGCGCCGGTCAGCAGCGCTTCTTCGAACACGTGGCGCAGCACCGGTTCCGCCGGGCTGTTCACCGTGCCGCGGATGCGCACCACGGCGGCCCCG
>JALHHV010000185.1:0-3330 GCA_022837365.1 Desulfovibrio sp.
GATACGATAGCACCTTTTTATTCTTTATTCGCACCATCAGCCGCGTTTGACCGCTCAACCGTCGCAACCCACCCCGGCAAATCACTTTTTTCTATCAAAACTCGGCCCTTCCATCGACAGTGCATTGACCCTGGCGAGGGGGGAGGGCTATTCGTCATTGAAACAATACGGGGCTATCGCGGGAAAATAGCCGCCACGGTCTATGCAAACGCCGCAACCTAGGAGGCAGGGATGAGTCTCAACAGGCGTGATTTCGTCAAATTGTGCACAGGCACCGTTGCAGGGTTCGGGATATCCCAGATGTTCCACCCCGCCGTCTGTGAAGCCATTTCCGGTTCGCTGAACGGCGAACGGCCCCCGGTGCTCTGGCTGCAGGGCCAGGGCTGTACCGGCTGTTCGGTGTCGCTGCTGAACTCGGTGCACCCGACCATTGCCGACGTGCTGCTGAAGGTCATCAGCCTGGAGTTCCACCCCACCGTCATGGCGTGGGAAGGCGAGCCCGCCATGGAACACATGATGAAGATCGCCGAGCAGTACAAGGGCAAGTACTTCGTCGTGGTCGAAGGGGCGGTGCCCACCGAGGCCGACGGCAAGTACTGCATCATCGGCGAGGCGCACCACAAGGAAATCTCCATGGCTGACGCCATGAAGAGCATCGGCGCCAACGCCGCGGCCGTGCTGGCCGTGGGCACCTGCGCCGCCTACGGCGGCATTCCCGCCGCAGAGGGCAGCGAAACCGGCGCCAAGTCGGTGTCGCAGTTCTTCAAGGACAACGGCATCGCCACCCCGGTGGTGAACATTCCCGGCTGCCCGCCCCATCCCGACTGGATCGTGGGCACCGTGGTGGTGGCGCTGGACGCCATCAAGGCCAAGGGCCTTGCCGGCGGCCTTGGCGAAGTGGTCAAGCTGCTCGACAGCGACGGCCGTCCCACCCCGTTCTATGGTCGCAACGTCCACGAAAACTGCCCCTACCTTGATGCGTACGACGCCGGGAAAATGAGCGCCACCTTCACCCAGAAGGACGGCTGCCGCTACGACCTCGGCTGCAAGGGCCCGATGTCCATGTGCGACAGCTTCGAGCGCAAGTGGAACGGCGGGGTGAACTGGTGCATCTCCAACGCGGTGTGCATCGGCTGTGTCGAACCCGACTTCCCCGACGGCAAGTCCCCCTTCTACTCGGCCTAGCCCCCGGCGCCATACTCCAAGGAGGAAACCATGTCCGGCTGTACACCCAAGGCCGCTCCTGCCGGGGCCACCGGCAAGGCGACCATCGCCATCGACCCGGTAAGCAGAATCGAAGGGCACCTCAAAGCCGAAGTCGTCGTCGAGAACGGCGTGGTGGTTGACGCCCGCCTGTCCGGCGGCATGTACCGCGGCTTCGAAACCATCCTGCGCGGCCGCGACCCGCGCGACGCCTCGCAGATCGTGCAGCGCATCTGCGGCGTGTGCCCCACCGCCCATTCCACGGCGTCGTGCCTTGCGCTCGACAACGCCTTCAAGGTCAAGGTGCCCACCAACGGCCGCCTGACCCGCAACCTGACCTTCGGCGCCAACTACCTGCAGTCGCACATCCTGCACTTCTACCACCTGGCCGCCCTGGACTTCGTGCAGGGGCCGGACAGCGCGCCCTTCGTGCCGCGCTACGCCAAGCCCGACCTGCGCCTGCCCAAGGACATCAACGCCGCCGCGGTGGACCAGTACCTGGAAGCGCTTGAAGTGCGCCGCATCTGCCACGAAATGGTCGCCATGTTCGGCGGGCGTATGCCCCACGTGCAGGGCCAGGTCGTGGGCGGCACCACCGAAATCCCCACCAAGGAAGCCCTTGTCGAATACGCCGCCCGCTTCAAGAAGGTGCGCGAATTCGTCGAGACCAAGTACGTGCCCGTGGCCTACACCGTGGGCGCGGCCTACAAGGACCTGTTCAAGTTCGGCCAGGGCTACAAGAACTGCATCTCGTTCGGCGCGTTCCCGCTCAACGACGCCATGACCGAGCTGCACCTGAAGCGCGGCGTGTACATCGACGGCAAGGACCAGCCGTTCGATCCCAAGCTGATCAAGGAATACGTCAAGTACTCCTGGTTCGACGACGCCACCACCGGCCTGCACTTCTCGGAAGGCAAGACGGTGCCCGCGCCCAACAAGGCCGGTGCGTACAGCTTCGTCAAGGCGCCCCGCTACAACGGCAAGGCCGTGGAATCCGGCCCGGTGGCCCGCATGTGGATCACCAACCCCGAACTGTCGCCCGCGGGCCAGAAGCTGCTGAAGGACCTCTTCAAGCTGAACGCCAAGCGCTTCCGCGACCTGGGCGACGAAGCCGCCTTCTCGGTCATGGGCCGCCACGTGGCCCGCGCCGAGGAAACCTACTACATGCTCGGCGCCATCGAGCGCTGGCTGAAGGAAGTGAAGGCGGGCGAAGAAACCTGGGCCGCCGCCGAAATCCCCGCCAGTTCCGAGGGCGTGGGCTTCACCGAAGCGCCGCGCGGCTCGCTGGTCCACTACGTCAACATCAAGGACCAGAAGATCGACAACTACCAGATCGTGTCCGCCACGCTCTGGAACTGCAACCCGCGCGACGACACAACCCGGTGAACGTGGCGCGGGTGATCCGCGCCTTCGACCCGTGACTGGGCTGCGCCGTGCACGTGCTGCACGCTGAATCCGGCAAGGTTTCCGTCGTCGAAGTGAAGTAGACGAAGCTACCGACGCTACGGAGGGGGCCAGACCGGCAGGACCGGCCGGGCCCCCTCCTCTTTTTCCGCCCGCCCGGGGCCCCCGCCGTCTTGCGCCGCCACCGGCCCCGCCATAAGGTGGTTGCCCGGCGGGCGGGCCGCCCGCGCGCACCGGCATCGGCCGGGCCGCTTCATGCGGCGCCATTTTTCCGCCCACGCACGAAGGCCAGAAGACACCGGAGCATCACATGCAGAAGCTGCTCGTACTCGGCATCGGCAACACCCTGCTCACCGACGACGGTGTCGGCGTGTTCGCCGCCGAGGAACTGATGAAGGAAACCTGGCCGCAGAACGTCACCATCATGGACGGCGGCACCTTCACCCAGGACATCTTCTACCTGTTCGAAGGGTACGACCGCCTGCTGGTGCTGGACATCGTGCACGCCAAGGGCGCCCCCGGCACCATCTACCGCCTGTCCGAAGACGATCTGGTCCAGAACGAGAAGCAGCGGCTGTCCATCCACGACGTGGATCTCATCGACTCGCTGAAGATGGCCGAACTGCGCGGCCCGCGTCCGCGCTTGCAGGTCATCGGCATGGAGCCGCACGACTTCCTGAACTGGAACATCGGGCTTTCCGAGCCGGTGCAGGCCGCCTTTCC
>JALHHV010000185.1:3402-7516 GCA_022837365.1 Desulfovibrio sp.
CGGCAGCAATTCCTCCTTCATTGCATGGCGGATGCGCGGCGTGCGCTGCGCCGTGGCGGGCGTTGCAGGCAGGCATTTCCTTCCGCGATGCGGAAATGTGTGCGTCATTTGCATTTTCAATTGGAATAACGTTTCAATGTGTTGTATCTTCCCGCCAAACGTGCGGACAGGTCACCGCGGGAAACGGATGCACGCAGAAGCGCCCGCATTCGGGGGGCCTTTCGCACCAGTACGACCCTTACCCCGCCGCGCCGCTGGCGGCGGGCAGGCACGGCGTGACGCCGTGCCGAAGGAGGCAGGGATGAAAATCTCGATCGGTCTCGGCAAGGAGGGCGTGGAGGAAAGGCTTGCGGAACGCGGCGTGTCACGACGCGACTTCCTCAAGTTCTGTACGGCCATCGCCGTGACCATGGGCATGGGCCCCGCGTTCGCGCCGGAAGTTGCCCGCGCGCTCATGGGTCCTCGGCGTCCGTCCGTGGTCTACCTGCACAACGCCGAATGCACCGGCTGTTCCGAATCGGTGCTGCGCGCGTTCGAACCCTACATCGACACCCTCATTCTGGACACGCTCTCCCTCGACTACCATGAGACCCTCATGGCCGCCGCGGGCGAGGCGGCGGAAGCCGCCCTGGAACAGGCCGTCAACAGCCCGCACGGCTTCATCGCCGTGGTGGAAGGCGGCATTCCCACGGCTGCCAACGGCATCTACGGCAAGGTGGCCAACCACACCATGCTGGACATCTGCTCGCGCATCCTGCCCAAGGCCCAGGCCGTCATCTCGTACGGCACCTGCGCCACCTTCGGCGGCGTGCAGGCGGCCAAGCCCAACCCCACCGGGGCCAAGGGCGTCAACGACGCGCTGAAGCATCTCGGCGTCAACTCCATCAACATCTCCGGCTGCCCGCCGAACCCGTACAATCTGGTCGGCACCATCGTGTACTACCTGCAGAACAAGGCCGCGCCCGAACTGGACAGCCTGAACCGGCCCACCATGTTCTTCGGCCTGACGGTGCACGAGCAGTGCCCCCGCCTGCCGCACTTCGACGCGGGCGAATTCGCCCCGTCGTTCGAATCGGAAGAAGCCCGCAAGGGCTGGTGCCTCTACGAGCTGGGCTGCAAGGGCCCGGTGACCATGAACAACTGCCCGAAGATCAAGTTCAACCAGACCAACTGGCCCGTGGACGCGGGGCACCCCTGCATCGGGTGCAGCGAACCCGACTTCTGGGACGCCATGACCCCGTTCTACCAGAACTGATCACGCGCACGCGCGCGGGGCTGTGTCTAAATTAGGATTTTCGTTCGCTGGCAAGGAAAACAAGCCTGCCATGAGAGAGCATACTCTCATCGTATTTGACTGAAATGGCAGGCGAAGTTTGACGACGCCAGCGGGCGAAAGGACAATTTTGAAACAGCCCCAGGTCACCACTTACCCGACCAGGCAACAGCCAAGGAGGATACCATGAGCGGCTGCAGAGCCCAGAATGCTCCGGGCGGCATCCCCGTGACGCCCCAGAGTTCCTATAGCGGTCCCATCGTCGTCGACCCGGTGACCCGCATCGAAGGCCACCTGCGCATCGAGGTGGAAGTCGAGAACGGCAAGGTCAAGAACGCGTACAGCAGTTCCACGCTGTTCCGGGGCCTGGAAATCATCCTGAAGGGCCGCGACCCCCGCGACGCCCAGCACTTCACCCAGCGCACCTGCGGCGTGTGCACCTACACCCACGCGCTGGCCTCCACCCGCTGCGTGGACAACGCCGTGGGCGTGCACATTCCCAAGAACGCCACCTACATCCGCAACCTGGTGCTGGGCGCGCAGTACCTGCACGACCACATCGTGCACTTCTACCACCTGCACGCCCTGGACTTCGTGGACGTGACCGCCGCGCTGAAGGCCGACCCGGCCAAGGCCGCCAAGGTGGCCTCGTCCATCTCGCCCCGCAAGACCACGGCGGCGGACCTGAAGGCCGTGCAGGACAAGCTGAAGACCTTCGTGGACAGCGGGCAGCTGGGCCCGTTCACCAACGCCTACTTCCTGGGCGGCCACCCCGCCTACTACCTGGACCCGGAAACCAACCTCATCGCCACCGCCCACTACCTGGAGGCCCTGCGCCTGCAAGTGAAGGCGGCCCGCGCCATGGCCGTTTTCGGCGCCAAGAACCCGCACACCCAGTTCACCGTGGTGGGCGGCGTGACCTGCTACGACGCCCTGACCCCGCAGCGCATCGCGGAGTTCGAGGCGTTGTGGAAGGAAACCAAGGCGTTCGTGGATGAAGTGTACATCCCCGACCTGCTGGTGGTGGCCGCGGCCTACAAGGACTGGTCGCAGTACGGCGGCACCACCAACTTCATCACCTTCGGCGAATTCCCGAAGGACGAGTACGACCTGAACAGCCGGTACTTCAAGCCCGGCGTGGTCTTCAAGCGCGACCTCGCCAACCTCAAGCCCTTCGACAAGATGCAGATCGAAGAGCACGTGCGCCACAGCTGGTACGAAGGCGCGGAAGCCCTCCACCCGTGGAAGGGCCAGACCCAGCCCAAGTACACCGACCTGCACGGCGACGACCGCTACTCGTGGATGAAGGCCCCCCGCTACATGGGCGAGGCCATGGAAACCGGGCCTCTCGCCCAGGTGCTGGTGGCCTACGCGCAGGGGCATCCCAAGGTGAAGGCCCTGACCGACGCCGTGCTGGCCAAGCTGGGCGTGGGTCCGGAAGCCCTGTTCTCCACCCTGGGCCGCACGGCGGCACGCGGCATCGAAACCGCCGTCATCGCCGAATACGTGGGCGTGATGCTCCAGGAGTACAAGGACAACATCGCCAGCGGCGACAACGTCATCTGCGCCCCGTGGGAAATGCCCAAGCAGGCGGAAGGCGTGGGCTTCGTCAACGCCCCGCGCGGCGGCCTGTCGCACTGGATCCGCATCGAGGACGGCAAGATCGGCAACTTCCAACTGGTCGTGCCCTCCACCTGGACCCTCGGCCCCCGCTGCGGCAAGAACAAGCTGTCCCCGGTGGAAGAGTCGCTCATCGGCACCCCGGTGGCCGACGCCAAGCGCCCGGTGGAAATCCTGCGCACGGTGCACTCGTTCGACCCGTGCATCGCCTGCGGCGTGCACGTCATCGACGGGCACACCAACGAAGTGCACAAGTTCCGCATCCTGTAGGCTATCCGGAGCCCCGTCGGCCTTGGCTGGCGGGGCTCCGCCAACAGCAGCCCCCGAAAACGGCGAGCAGGCGCGGCGTGCCCGCGCCGTCAGCGAGCCGTTTTCGTCTTCAACCAACCGGATCAGCGTCCCACGCAGGCCGCCTGCGCAACCTCGCAACCCGGCACATCGCTGGCATGTCGAGGTTCCGGCCTTGCGCCGGGCCTTTTCCAACCCTATAGTACACCCCACATGAGCAACCGCCCCAACATCCTCGTCCTTGGCGTGGGCAACATCCTGTACACCGACGAAGGCATCGGCGTGCGCGCCGTCGAGGCGTTGCAGAAAGCGCACGCCTTCAGCGACAACGTCACCGTCATGGACGGCGGCACCCTCGGCATGCGGCTCATGGACGCCATCATGGGGTGCGACCACCTCATCGTGGTGGACGCCGTGCTCGCGGGCGACGAACCCGGCGCCATCTACCGCCTGACCGGCGACGACCTGCGCAAGAGCCTCGGCTTCAACGACTCCATGCACCAGACCGACCTCGTGGACACCCTGATCTTCTGCGAACTTGCGGGCAAACGCCCCGAGGCGGTGATCATCGGCATGGAGCCCCACGACTACCAGTCGCTGGGCACCGAACTTTCCCCCGTGGCGGACCGGCGCCTGCCCCTGCTGTGCGACGCCGTGGTCGCCGAGGTACGCCGCGCGGGCGGCGACTGCGCCCCGGCTGCCGACTGAACAACCCGCCTGGACAATCAGGCCGAACAACCCGACGGAGCAGACCCGATGTGCCTCGCCATTCCCGCCGAGATCGTTGAAATCAATGACGCCGGCATGGCCAAGTGTCGTGTGGGCAAGAGCGAAACCTACCTCAACGTCTCGGCCATGCTGCTGCCCGAACGTCCCGCCATCGGCGAATACGTCATCGTGCACGCCGGGTTCGCCCTGCGCGTGCTGGACAAG
>JALHHV010000186.1 GCA_022837365.1 Desulfovibrio sp.
TTCCGGCTGGCGCTGGCGGTACGAGGTCTTGATGTCGATGACCGGCGTGCCGTCCAGCGCTTCCAGCGGGGCCACGCGCAGGCGCATGGAGCCGTCCGCGCCGGGGGCCAGTTCCAGCAGGCGCACCTCGTGCAGGCCCACCGGGTTGGGCCGGGCGGGCGAACGCGTGTTGAACACCCCGCGTTTGGGGCGGCTCAGGTCACCGCGCGGGTGCACGGACAGCACATGGCGGTCGGCGCGATGCAGCCAGGTGAGCAGGGTCAGGGACAGGCCCGGCGTCAGGGTGTCCAGGCCGGGCACGTAGGGCGCGGCAATCTCCACCCACGCCTCGGGCGCGCCCTCGTCGCCCTGCTTGGGGCACTGGGACAGGTCTGTGAGCGGCGACACGACGACGCCGATGGGCCGCAGGGTGGTGTCCATGTGTACTCGTCCCCGGTGGCTAAGGTGGAATACTCCGTCACCCCATTTAAAAAGTTTGCGGGGTGGGGGTTCGGGGGAGGGGCGCTTTGCGGCAACCGTTGGGTGAGCGCAACGCGCGAACCTTACGGATGGCGACCGCAGAGCGTCAAACCGCCCCTCCCCCGCAAATTCCTGATTTCCTCTTACCCCGAAAAATGGTCGAACCCGGCGGACGCGGGCAGGTCGCCGTTGACCAGCACCACGCCATCGGCGGTAACCTGCCCGAGCAGGGTCAGGCCCGGCACGGCCGCGCGCACGGCGTCGAGCATGGCCGGGCGGCAGTTGCCCAGCAGGGCGTAGTCCTCGCCGCCGGTGAAGGCCATGTCCACGGGGTCCAGATCGTTGGCCAGGGCGTAGGCGCGCACCTCGCCGGGCTGGGCATCGGGGTCCATGGCCAGTTCCGCGCCCAGGCCGCTGCCCCGGTCCGCGCCGATGAGCCGAGGCAGATCGCGCGCGAGGCCATCGGACACGTCCAAGAGCGCGATGCGCGCATCGCCGGTGCCGCAGATGGCCGCCAGCGCCAGCCCGGCCGCCACCTGCGGACGTGGCCGCAGGTGGGCGCGGCACGCCTCGGGGTACAGACGGGCGGCTTCGGTTCCCATGCTTTCCAGCGCCAGCAGGCCCACGCGGGCCAGCCCAGCGCGGCCCATCAGGAACAGGTGGTCGCCCGGCTGGCAACCGCCCCGCCGCAGGAAGGGCGACGCGCCGTCCTCCGCGACGGCTGCGGGGGCCGGGCGCGGTGCGGGGCCGCCCCACACGGTGATGCACAGGGACAGGGCGTCGCCGCGGGTCAGGTCGCCGCCGGTCAGGGCCATGTCGTGCTCACGGGCCAGCGCGGCCATGGCGGCCAGCATTTCGTCGCAGAACTCGCGCGAAAGGTCGGCGGGCGCGGTGAGCGCCAGGCTGAAGCCCAGCGGGCGCGCCCCGCAGGCGGCCAGGTCGCTGATGTTCACGGCCAGGGCCTTGTGGCCGATGTCGCCGGGGCTGAAGTAGCTGGTGCGAAAGTGGCTGTGCTCGTTGAACAGGTCGGTGCTCACGGCCATGCGCGGCGGGCAGGCGATGACGGCGCAGTCGTCGCCGCGCCCCACGCACAGATGGGGATGGGCGTTGGTGAAGTGGCGGTCGATGGCGGCGAGGAAATCGTCCTCGGAGGCAAGCCGGGTCATGCGAAGACTCCTGGTCAGGTGATGTGGGACGCGTCTGGGGCGCTGGCGGCATCTTTCGCGCCGCCGCAGCATGCTGTCAGCAAAGCAGCGCACGGCTGCGACGCCCGCGTCAGTCGGATTCCAGCGTCAGGTATTCGGCCATGATCACCTTGAGGCCGAAACCGGGAAAGTTCACGCGGTACTTGTCGGGCGGCAGGTGCTGCACGATCTTGCCGCGCCCGAAGATGCGGTGGGTGCAGTAGCCGCAGCGCCCAGCCGGGGTCGTGCCGCCGGACAGCGGTGAGGGCGTGCCCGCATCGGGGGCGGGCTGTCCCCCGGCAGGAGATGTCGGCGACGGGACCGGTGACGTGGTGACAGGACGGGCCGCCGCCCCCCCGGCCCTGCCCGGCGCGGTCCCTTCCGCGAACATGGGCGGCCGGGGAATGCCGGGCGCGCCGTCGAAGCGTCCTGTCCCCATGCCCTGAGCGAAGCCGCCGCCCCCCCCGCTTCCATTGACAAGGCCCCTGCCCCCGCCGAACCCCGCCCCGCGCTGCCCGTTGTGCGCATCGCGGCGCATCAGGCCGCCGGAGTAGCTTTCGTGCAGTTCGTCGAACAGGTGGGCGGGCAGTTCGCGCACAAAGGGGCTGGGCACGGCGGGCTGGTTGCCGCCGTCGCCCCGGCTGTACAGGCTGGCGGGCACGAACAGGCACAGGTGGTCGCGGGCCCGGGTGCAGGCCACGTACATCAGCCGCCGTTCCTCCTCGAAGTCCTCGGCGCGGGCGATGGCGTGCCGCGAGGGAAAGCGCTCCTCCACCAGGTCGATGAGCAGCACCGCGCCCCACTCCAGCCCCTTGGCCGAATGGATGGTGGACAGCACCACGCTGTCGCGGTTTTCCTCTTCCTCGCCGGGGTCTTCCAGCGACAGATCGGAAATGAACAGGTCCAGGTCGCGGTACGACGCGGCGATCTGGAGCAGTTGTTCCAGCCCCTGCTGCCTGCGCGGCCAGTCGTCGGGGAAGGCGGCCTCCATGCGCGGCTTGTAGTGCTCCATCACCTCTTCGAGCAGCGAGGTGGGCGTGTGCGGCCGCTTGCGCAGGCCGTCCAGCAGGTCCAGGTCGGCGCGCAGTTCGGGGTAGCGCTGGCAGGCGCGGCGGGTGGCCTCCGCGTCGCCCAGCCGGGCGATGTCGTACAGCTTCAGGGTGGTCTTGGGGCCGACCCCCTTGGAGAGCGCGGCGACGCGCTGGAACGCGGGCAGGTCCAGCGGGTTCAGCACCAGGCGGGCGTAGGACAGCACGTCCTTGACGTGGGCCGCCTCGGAGTAGCGCAAGCCGCCATACTTGCGGAACTTCAGGCCCAGTTTGTTCAGCTGCACTTCCACGTGGTACGACTGGTACCCGGCCCGGAACAGCACGGCGATGTCGTGCGGCGGGTAGCTGCGCAGAAATTCCACGATGCGCGAGACCACCAGCGAGGCCTGGGTCAGGTCGCTGAGCGGGCGGACCACCTGCGGCCTGTCGCCGCCTTCTCGCGCGGCGAACAGCTTCTTGCGGAAGGCCTGGGGGGCCTCTTCGAGGATGGCGTTGGTCAGGTCCAGCACCGGCTGCACGGAGCGGTAGTTCTCCTCCAGTTTGATGAGTTGCGCTCCGGGGAACAGCTTGGGGAAATCCAGGATGTTGCGCACGTCCGCCCCGCGAAAGGCGTAGATGGACTGGGCGTCGTCGCCCACGGCCATGACGTTGCCGCCCTCGCCCGCCAGCAGGTGCACCAGCCGGGCCTGCACCAGATTGGTGTCCTGATACTCATCCACCATGATGTAGCGGAACTTGGCGCGGCACCAGTCCAGCACGTCGGCCCGCTCGCGCAGCAGGCGTTCCAGTTCGAACAGCAGGTCGTCGTAGTCCAGCAGGCCGTGCTCGCGCCGGTAGGAGTGGTAGGCGGCGGCGATGCGGGCGATGCCTTCGGCGTGCACCAGCAGGTGGTACGCCTCGCGCCGGATCACCTCGTCGATGTCCAGTTCCTTGTTGCGGGACTTGCTGATGAGCCCCACGATGTTCTGGGTGCGCGGGAAGGACCGGTCGCCCTTGCCGATGCCGAGGTTGTCCTTGCAGTGGCGCACCGCGTCCACGATGTCCGCGCCGTCCATGACGGTGAGGTCGCCCGCCTCGTAGCCCGAGGGCCGGAACTGGCGCAGCACCGAATAGGCGAAGGCGTGGAAGGTGCCGCCCTGCACCCCGGTGACCCCGTGCGCGCCGCCGTGCACGGCGGCGGTGGCGCTGCGCTCCAGCAACCGCCCGGCCCGGTGCAGCATTTCGCGCGCGGCCTTGCGGGTGAAGGTAAGCAGCAGGATGGACGAGGCGGGCACGCCCTGCTCCACCAGGTTGGCCAGCCGGTAGACGATGGTGCGCGTCTTGCCGCTGCCCGCCCCGGCAATGACCAGCACCGGGCCTTCCAGGGTGGTGGCGGCCTGATACTGGGCGGGGTTCAGTTCGTTTCGATAATCTATCATGTG
>JALHHV010000187.1:0-842 GCA_022837365.1 Desulfovibrio sp.
AAGGAATCACCCGTGACCATGACCGGATTCTTCAACGTCCTTTCGGTGGAGGCGTTCACCGATCTCTTGCGCGCCTTTCCGCCGCTGGGCACGGAGCCCGTGGACCTGCACGGCGCCGACGGCCGCGTGCTGGCCGCCGACGTCATCGCCGCCGAAGACCTGCCCCCCACCGACCGCGCGGGCATGGACGGCTACGCCGTGCGCGCCGCCGACCTGTTCGGGACCACGGAAACCAGTCCCGCCTATCTGGAATGCGACGGCCGGGTGGACATCGAGCACCCCGCCGCCTTTGCCGTGGCCCCTGGCCGCTGCGCCGCCATCGTCACCGGCGGCGTCATGCCCGAAGGCGCCGACGCGGTGATCATGGTGGAGCACACCCACGAACTGGGGGCCTCCACCATCGAGATGCGCCGCGCCGTGGCCCCCGGCGAAAACGTGATGCTGCGCGGCGAGGACGCCATGGCGGGCACGCCCGCCCTCGTGGCGGGCACCCGGCTGCGCCCGCAGGAAGTGGGCATGCTGGCCGCCGTGGGCGTCACCGGGGTGCGCGTGCACCGGACGCCGCGCGTGGTCATCATCTCCACCGGCGACGAACTGGTGCCCCCGGAGGCCACGCCCCGGCCCGGCCAGGTGCGCGACGTGAACAGCCACACCCTGGCCGCGCTGGTGCGCCGGGCCGGGTGCGAGGCGCGTTGCCTCGGCATCGTGCCCGACGAACTGGACGCGCTGGAGGCGGCGCTGCGCGAGGGGTTGCGTGACGCCGACGTGGTGCTGCTGTCCGGCGGCAGTTCCGTGGGCGTGCGCGACCTGACCGTGGCCGCCCTGTCGCGCATAGAAGGGGC
>JALHHV010000187.1:869-4967 GCA_022837365.1 Desulfovibrio sp.
TCGGCCCAGGTGGTCATGTTCGTGCTGGGGGTGCCCTTCCTGCACCATCTTTCCGGCCGGGCCGACGCCTTCGACCGTTCGCTGTGGCCCGCGCGCCGGGTGCGCCTGGCGCGCAACGTGGCCTCGCGGCAGGGGCGCGAGGACTGGGTGCGGGTACGCATCGAGGCCGCGCAGCCAACCGGCGGGAGCAACGGGGGCGATGCCGGTCCGCCGTCCGCCGTGCCGCTGCTGGGCAAATCCGGCCTGCTGCGCACGCTCACCGGGGCGCACGCGCTGGTGCGCATCCCCGCGCGGGCGGAGGGGCTGGTGGCGGGCTCCGAACACGACGCCTACCTGATCTGACCCAACTTGGCCTTTTCGCTTCCGGCGTCGTCAGAGGCGTTTTTTGCTCCGGTCACATACCAAAAGAAGTATGCTCCCTCCGCAAAAAGACGCATCTTCCTTGCCGGAAACGAAAACTCCTGCGTTGGTCGTTATACCTCACACGGAAATACGGAACCATGCGCATCCTCTTCTTCGGCGACATCGTGGGCAAGCCGGGCAGGCAGGTCCTGAAGGAACTGCTGCCCGCCCTGCGGCGCGAGCACGCGGCCGACGTGGTCGTGGCCAACGGCGAGAACGCCTCCGGCGGCATCGGCCTGACGGGGGAAACCCTGCGCGAACTGCTGGGCATGGGCGTCGACATCCTGACCACCGGCAACCACGTCTGGAAGCACCGCGACCTGTACGGCCCGCTGGACAAGGAATCGCGCCTGCTGCGGCCCGCCAACTACCCGGCGGGCGCGCCGGGGCGCGGCTTTGGCGTGTACGACCTGCCGGGCGGCCATCGCCTGGCCGTGCTGAACCTGTGCGGCACCACCTACATGGACCCGCTGGACTGTCCCTTCCGCACGGCGGAAACCCTGCTGGCCCGGCTGGAGGCGGAGGAAGGCGCACCGGCCGTCAGGCTGGTCGATTTCCACGCCGAGGCCACCAGCGAAAAGAAGGCCCTGGGCTGGTTTCTGGATGGCCGGGTCAGCGCGGTCATCGGCACGCACACCCACGTGCAGACCGCCGACGCCATGCTGCTGCCCGGCGGCACCGCCTATCTCACCGACGCGGGCATGTGCGGGGTGGAGGCGTCCGTGCTGGGCATGGACCACAAGGTCATCGTGGACCGCTTTCTGACCCGGCTGCCGCAACGCTTTCGCCCGGCCACGGGGCGCGGCTCGCTGAACGGCGTGCTGCTGGACGTGGACGAGGCCACCGGCAGGGCGCGGTCCATCCGCGCGCTGCGCGTGGCCTGCCCGGCGGCGGAACTGCCCGGCGGGGCGGATACGTCCGGCTCCCCCAACTCCCCAGATTCTCCTGATTTCCCGAGTTCGCCCGGCTCCCCCTGAACGCCGGCCCCGCCGCCCCCTTCGGCCCCTATCCGGTTGACACCGCCCGCCATCTCTGGAAGACCGTCCCGATACCATGCAGAGGGGTTGCAGACCATGATCGACATCGACACCCAGTTGGAACGCATCAAGCGCGGCATGGCCGAACTCATCGACGAGGCCGAACTGCGCAAGAAGATCGCGCGCGGCACGCCGCTGCGCGTCAAGGCGGGCTTCGACCCCACCGCGCCGGACCTGCACCTCGGCCACACGGTGCTCATCCACAAGCTGCGCCATTTCCAGGAACTGGGCCACACGGTCATCTTCCTGATCGGCGACTTCACGGGCCAGATCGGCGACCCTTCCGGCCGCTCCGACACCCGCCCGCCGCTGACGCCGGAACAGATCCTGGAAAACGCCGAGACCTACAAGAAGCAGGTCTTCAAGATCCTGGACCCGGAAAAGACCGAGGTGGATTTCAACTCGCGCTGGATGAACGCCTTCTCGGCGGCGGACTTCGTGCGCCTGGCCTCGCGCTACACCGTGGCCCGCATGCTGGAGCGCGACGACTTCGAGAAGCGCTACCGCGAGGGACGGGCCATCGCCATCCACGAATTCCTGTACCCGCTGGTGCAGGGGTACGATTCCGTGGCCCTGCGCGCCGACGTGGAACTGGGCGGCACCGACCAGAAGTTCAACCTGCTCGTGGGCCGCACGCTTCAGTCGCAGTACGGACAGGAGCCGCAGTGCATCCTCACCGTGCCGCTTCTCGAAGGGCTGGACGGCGTGAAGAAGATGTCCAAGTCCCTCGGCAATTACGTGGGCATCGACGAGCCGCCGTCCGACATGTTCGGCAAGGTCATGTCCGTGTCCGACGACCTCATGTGGCGCTACTACGAGCTGATTTCCGCCCGTTCGCTGGAGGACATCGCCGACCTGCGGCGCCGCGTGGAGACCGGGCAGGCCCACCCCAAGGCCGTGAAGGAAGACCTGGCCTTCGAGATCACCGCCCGCTACCACGGCGAGGACAAGGCCGCCGAGGCCCGTCAGGGCTTCAACGCCGTGTTCGCAGGCGGCGGCGTGCCCGACGACGCGCCGGAACACACCTGCGCCCACGGCGAGGACAGCACCCCGCCAGTGTTTCTGGAGGCGGCGGGTCTGGTCAAGTCGCGCGGGGAGGCCAAGCGGCTGATCAAGGAAGGCGCGCTGTCCGTGGACGGCGTGCGCTGCGACGACGCCATGGCCCCCCTGGCCCCCGGCGGCTACGTGGTCAAGCTGGGCAAGAAGCGCTTCCTGCGCCTGACCGTCACGGCGAGCGGGGGGTAGCCCCGCCGGGTTGCATCCATCCGCGCAACACCGCGTTTTCGCACCGTATTCCCATCGCATCCTCACGCCGCCCCGGTCCGCCGGGGCGGCGTTTTCGCGTCTGGCGCGCGCGGCCTTTGGCGTATCGCGCCCGCCGTACCGTGGCGCTGCCGTTGCGCCATGGGGACCGCGCCGTGGGGCTGCCACATAGGGTAGGGTTG
Source organism: Desulfovibrio sp. (assembly GCA_022837365.1). Lineage (GTDB taxonomy): Bacteria > Desulfobacterota > Desulfovibrionia > Desulfovibrionales > Desulfovibrionaceae > Cupidesulfovibrio. Next base: position 3,754 of record JALHHV010000187.1, read on the forward strand.
TCCCGCGTTGTGGCGCACACCCCTTCTCATGGGGGCGCAACTATTCTATGGTGTTGGCAGAACCGTCAATCCTCGGGCATGGAGCGGATATGGACGCGAAGTCGGAAAAGAGTTCGTCGGGATGGTCGCCTGCCGCCATCGCATCGCGCGGCAAGGGGTGGTGGGGTTTGCGGCGGGTACGTCGCTGGACGTACATGCTCGTCGGCATCGTCGCCGCATGGGGCGTGCTGGCCGGGCTGGCCATGCCGCCGCTGTTGCGCGGCGTGCTGGAGGACCAGCTGTCCGACAAGCTGCGGGTGCGCTGCACCGTGGAAAAGGTGCGCTTCAACCCCTATTCGTGGGCGCTGTCCATCCAGGGCGTGCGCGTGCCCAACCCCACGGGCGACGGCGACCTTTTGACCTTCGACGCGCTGGAGTTCTCGCCCGGCTTGTCCGCCGCGCTGCGTCTTGCGCCGGTGCTGGCCTACGTGCGTCTGGTGAACCCCGTGGTGTACGTGGCCCATTTCGGTGACGGGCGCTATTCCTTCTCGGAATTCATTCCGGCCGACGAGGGCGGGAAGCAGGACCGCGCCGACGACGCGGACAGGCCGCTGTTCCCCTTCGCGGCCAGCGACTTCGAGGTGGTCAACGGCACGGTGATCTTCCACGACGCGCCGCTCAAGACCATCCACACCATCACCGAATTGCAGTTCGTGGTGCCGTTCACCTCCACCATGGAGCGCGACCGCGAGCGCACCATCACCCCCAGCCTCAACGCCACGGTGGACGGCAAGGCGCTGACCGTGCAGGGGCGGCTGTTGCCCTTTGCGGAACACCTGCGCACCGAGTTCGACGTGGTCACCGACGAGGTGGACCTGACCCAGTACCGCGAATATCTGGCCGCGTTCACGCCGCTGCGCCTGGAATCCGGGCGGCTGGGCGTGAACCTGAAACTGGTGGTGGAACAGCCGGACAAGCGGGACGTGGAATTCGGGCTGGCGGGCTCCGTGACCCTGAAGGACCTGCGCGTCAACGCGCCCGACGGCAAGGAGGCCGTGCTGGGGCTGACCTCGGGCGTGGTGGAGGTGGAGGAATTCTCGCTGCTGGACCGGCATGTGGACGTGCGCCGGGTGGACCTGGACGGGCTGCTGGCCCGGGCCGGGCGTCTGGCCGACGGCTCCATCGACTGGATGGGCTTCGTGGCCCCGGCGGGCGGAAAGCGGCAGGCCCAGGTG
>JALHHV010000188.1:0-723 GCA_022837365.1 Desulfovibrio sp.
GCGCTGGATGGACGCGGGCGTGGCCATGGCCAAGCTGCCGCAGACCCTGCTGACCTGGAACGACCCGCCGGGCCGCCTTTCGCGCACCCACCCCAACTACGCGGAAGACGGCTTCTACACCCTGAAGGGGCTGTACCTGGCCCGCTGGCTGGCCCGGCACAACCCGCACCACCCCGAGGTGTGGGTGGTGGGCGCGGGCCGCGCCAGCCGCCGCCGGGCGCGCCAGTTGATGGAGCAGGGCATCGCCGTGCGGGCGTGGATCGACATCGACCCGCGCAAGATCGGCAACCGGGTGGACGGCCTGCCCGTGCTGGGCCGCGAAGCCATGCCCGCGCCGGGCAAGGGGTTTCTGGTGGCGTATCTGGCCGGGCACGGCGCGGCGGAAGAACTGACGGAATTCCTCGACGGCGCGGGCTACTCGCAGGGGCGCGACTACATCCTGGCGGCGTAGCGGGCGGCCCGTCACGCCTTCCGGCATGGGCATCCGTCCCGTACCGCGCGGCCCGCTTTCGCTCGCACGCGAACCGCGCTATCGAAAGGACGTTGCTCCCGTTTCGGCACACACGATTCGCGCCCGCTTCGCCGCCCTTTGCCCCGTTCCGCATCTGCCCCGCCCGCCGGGAGGCCCGCATGAAACGCCGCATCACCGTCGCCCTGCTGCTCCTGTTCGGGGTCTTCGACTTCGTGGTGTGGATCGTCGGCGGCGCGCCGGAACAGGTGGGC
>JALHHV010000188.1:766-7724 GCA_022837365.1 Desulfovibrio sp.
TCTTTCTCATGATCTACTCAGGGCGCATAGGCAAAATGCCCCGCCCGGAAGACCCCGTCATGAATCCGCTATGGTTCTGGAACACCTTGGAATACGCGGCTGAACACCAGCTTTCCGGGCTGATGGTTCCATGCTCGCTGGTCTACATGGGCGTCTTCGGCAATCTGATAGCCGTGAGACGCCGCGACATCTGATCAAAACGTCACCCAACCGTCCGCAAGATTCACGACGCCGTCACGCATGCGCCACCGGTGAAGCGCATTGCTCCTGCAACACCGTCAGGCAATCCGCAGACACTTGCCGGATTCGCCCAACCCGCCGCCGCGCCTGCGCGCTCGCACCGCCACGCGCGGCCCCGGAACCCGCAGGAGGTCGCACCCCATGGCTACCGGCCACTCCACCGGCGCACCCCGTTCCGCTTTCCCCCCGCTCTCCGTTGACCTGCACGTGCACTCGCGCCACTCCACCCGCCCCTCGCAGTGGATCCTGCAAAAGCTGGGCTGCGCGGAAAGCTACACCGACCCCAGGGCGCTGTACGACATCGCCCGCCGCCGGGGCATGGACCTGGTCACTATCACCGACCACAACACTCTGGCGGGCAGCCTCGAAATCGCCCACCTGGACCACACCTTCGTCAGCGAGGAAATCACCGCCTACTTCCCCGAAGACCATTGCAAGATCCACGTGCTGGCCTGGGACCTGACCGAGGCCCACCACGCCGACATCACCCGCCTGCGCGAGAACATCTACGACCTGGCGGACTACCTGGCCGTGTCGGGCATTCCCCACGCCTGCGCCCACGCCATGTACTCGCTGAACGAGCGCCTGACCCTGGACCACATGGAACGGCTGCTGCTGCTCTTCCGGGTGTTCGAGCTGAACGGCTCGCGCGACGACTTCCAGAACGGCATCCTGCGGGCCATCGCGCAGGGGCTGACCCCGGCCGACATGGACGCCATGGCCGACCGGCAGGACATGACCCCGCGCATGGAGCGGCCGTGGGTGAAGCACCTCATGGCCGGGTCCGACGACCATTCCTCGCTGAACATCGCCCGCAGCCACACGGTCATCGAAGGGGTTTCCGGCGTGGGTCACGGCCGCGTGCGCGACGCCCTGCGCGGGGTGATGGAAGGGCGCGGCACGCCGCACGGCAGCGCCGCCACCCCGGTGACCATGGCCCACAACCTGTATTCCATCGCCTACCAGTTCTACAAACAGCGCTTCGGCCTGGCCCGCCACGTCAACCGCGACACGGTGCTGCGCTTCGCCGACCGGGTGCTGACCGGCGCGCCGGAACCGGAAGGCGGCCTGCTGACCAGGCTGCACGGGCTCATCGGGTACCGCCGACCGAAACTGTCGTTTTCCGGCTCCACCCCGCGCACGGTGCAGGACCACCTGCAAACGGAAGCGGCGGACATCATCCGCAACGACCCGGAACTGCGCGCCCTGCTGGATGGCCCCGCCGGAGGCATCACCGGCGAACGCACCGAGCGCGCCTGGATGCGCTTTGCCGACCAGGCCTCGGAAAGGGTGCTGCGCACCTTCGCCGACACCCTGCTGGACAACGCCATGGGCGCGGACCTGTTCAGCGTGTTCAACGTGGTGGGCTCGGCAGGGTCGCTCTACGCCATCCTGGCCCCGTACTTCGTGGGGTACACCCTGTTCACCAAGGACCGCGCCTTCGCCCGCGCCTGCCGCGACCACTTCCTGCCGCACGAGGCGGAGGCCAAGGCCGACCCCCACGCCGATCCCCACGCCGACGCCCATGCCGACGCCCATGCCGACGCCCATGCCGACGCCCATGCTGACGAATGGCACGCCACGGGCCGCCTGCACGTGGGGCACTTCACCGACACCTTCTACGACGTCAACGGCGTGGCCCGCACCCTGCAACTGCAACTGGACATCGCCCGCCGCAACGACAAGCGCCTGCAAGTCATCACCTGCGCGCCCGACGGCGTGGCCGACCCGGAACTGGCCGACCGTTCCGACGTGTTCACCTTCCGGCCCATCGGCTCGTTCGCCATGCCGGAGTATCCCGGCCTTGCCCTGTACTACCCGCCGGTGCTGAAGATTCTGGACCACTGCTACCGCCAGGGCTTCACCCACCTGCACTCGGCCACGCCCGGCCCGGTGGGGCTGGTGGCGCTGGCGGCGGCGCGCATCCTGCGCCTGCCCATCCACGCCACCTACCACACCGCCTTCCCGCAGTACGTGATGATGCTGACCGAGGACGCCGGGCTGGAGGAAGCCATGTGGCGGTACATGATCTGGTATTACAACCAGATGGACAGGGTGTACGTGCCCTCGCACGCCACCGGCGACGAACTGGCGGAACGGGGCATCGCGCGCGAGCGCATCGCCTTCTACCCGCGCGGCATCGACACCGAAACCTTCACCCCGGCCCGCCGCAACGGGTTCTTCAGCCGCTACGACGGCAGCACCGTGACCCTGCCGTGCCCGTTCCCGGACAGCGGTGAAGCACGCACCGGGGCAGGCGCGTCCCGCCCGGCGGCCCAGCCGGTGCGCTTCCTGTACGTGGGGCGCCTGTCGCGCGAAAAGAACCTGCACGTGCTGGCCGACGCCTACCGGCTGGTGGCGGCCCGCGCCCCGCACCTGCGGCTGGTGCTGGTGGGCGACGGCCCGGCCCGCGCCAACAGACCCTGCGCGGCCTGCCGGTAACCTTCACCGGGTACCTCACCGGCGACGACCTGGCCAACGCCTACGCCTCGTCGGACGTCTTCGTGTTTCCCTCCGGCACCGACACCTTCGGCAACGTGGTGCTGGAGGCGCAGGCATCCGGCCTGCCGGTGGTGGTCACCGACAAGGGCGGGCCGCAGGAAAATCTCTTGCCCGGCCGCACCGGGGCCATCGTGCCGGAAGGCGACGCCACGGCCATGGCCCGTGCCATGCTGGACATGGCCGCCGACCCGGCCCGGCTGGACGCCATGCGCGCCGCCGCCCGCGCCTACGCCGAAAGCCGGTCCTTCGAGGCGGCCTTCCTGCAACAGTGGGCCATGTACCGCGACCGCAACGCCGCATAGGCACGCCTTGTTTCCGCAGCCTCCGGCCCCCGTCCCTCTCCCGCAACGCACGACGGCCGCCACATCGCGTGACGGCCGTCTCCGTTTCCGGTAAAAAATCGCGCGGCGGCGCGCCCGGCCCCGCTACAGACCGGAGCAGGTCCGGCCGCCGCAGAAGGTCAGGAAGCGCTGCGCCTCGGTGAAGTCGGGCCGCATGGCCAGGGCCCTGGTCAGGTGTTCCATGCAGGCGCCGGTGTCGCCCTTGTCGAAGTGCACCCGCGCGATGTTGAAATGCAGGTGTTCGTCCTCGCGGCATTCCAGCGCCTTGTGGTAGAAGCGCAGCGAATCGTCGAAGTGCCCGTTCTTGCGCAGGCTGATGCCGAACTTGTTGAAGCGCACCCGGTGTTCCGTCAGGAACGCCTCGTCGCTGCCCATGAGCACGTTCAGCACCTTGCGCAGCCGGGCCACGTCCTTCTTTTCCGCGTACACCTCGCCCAGGCCGAAGTTGGCGGGCACGTTCAGGTCGTCGATCATCAGCGCCTTGATGAACGCCTTTTCCGCATCGTCCAGGCGCAGTTCGGCAAGGCAGGACTCGCCTTCGGCCAGCTTGCGGTGCAGGGACGCCAGCGCCGGCACCGTATGGTTCTTGTAGTACAGCGGTTCCGGCATGTACGAACGAAGAAAATCAAGTTCTTCCATCGGCTTACGAATTCCGGATGGCACATGGTGCACGTTGAGCGGTTGTACTTCGCAGGTGCCCGCATCAAGTTTGCGTGCATACCAATAGGTGACCTGCCGCTGCTGCGACGCGGTGCCGCCTATGCCCACCACGGCATCCTGTTGCAATGAATAGACGCCGAGTATGACCGGATACTGTTCGTCGTGCACGGGTTCTCCCCTGCTGCGCGCCATGGCGCGACCGATGTCCTGCCCTCCCCAAGGCGGTGGGTTGTCGCATACTTCATTGCCTGCCCCGCCATGTCAAGACCGTTACACCGCATTGCGCGTTCCCCTTCGCACGTAGCGGGATAACCCTACCATCAGCATGGGCGCTCCCCGGAGGGTGGCGCGGTAACCCCCAATTGACGCCGTGCCTCCATGCGGCAAAGAATAATGTTCCGATGCGCCGGCATATGTCACAGCGGCGGCAAAACGGTTCCGGCCGGCGCACGCGCGCCGCGCCCGGCCACAGGACACGCAAGCCCCATGCCCACCAGACGTCCGCGCCCCGGTTCCTCACTGCTCGGCTTCGTCGCCCTGGCCTGCGCGGTGACGGCCTTGCTCTTCCTGCTGCTTGAACTGCCCGGACCGGACGATACGGCGTGGCGTGGGGGCACGGTGCGGGTGGGCTACGCCCTGGAACCCCCGTACGCCTACCGCACCCCCGAGGGCACGGTGACCGGCGAGGCCCCGGAAGTGGCCCGCGCGGTGCTGACCCGCGCGGGGATCACCCGGATGCGCTGGGTGCTCGGCGACTTCAACGCCCTGATCCCCGACCTGCTGGCCGGGCACATCGACATGATCGCGGCGGGCATGTTCATCACGCCCGACCGGACGGCCCGCGTGGCCTTTTCGCTGCCCTCCAGCGTCGTGGGGCAGGGCCTGCTGGTGCGGCGCGGCAACCCGCGCGGCCTGCACGACTACGCCTCGCTCGCCGGGCGCGGCGAGGTCACCGTGGCCGTGCTGGACGGCGCCGTGGAGCACCGCCAGTTGCTGCAACTGGGCATGCCCGCCGAGCGGTTGCTCCTGGTGCCCGACGCGCACGCGGGCATGACCGCCGTGCGCAAGGGCCGCGTGGACGGCCTGGCCCTTTCCGGGCCCACGGTGGTGCTGCTGGCCCGCCAGCACCCGGACGAACTGGAGGCCGCGCGGCCGTTCACCCAGCCGGTCATCGAGGGCAGGTCCGTGGCCGGGCTGTGCGCCTTCGCCTTCCGCAAGGAAGACGCAGCCCTTGCGGCCAGGGTGAACGAACAGTTGCGCACCTTCATCGGCTCGCCGGAGCACCTCGCGCTGGTGCGGCCCTTCGGCTTCGACGCCACGACCCTGCCCCCCTGGTCCGCCCCCGGCGGACTCCCCCCCGGCGACTGATCCGGCCCGTGCGCGGCCCGAGCCCGGCCGGGCCGCGCACCGCACGCCTCCATCCCATGGACGCCGAACCCGCCACATCCACAGGACCCGCAGCATGACCAGACGCCCCGTCATCTCGCAGAGCCGCAACATCGCCATCGCCGGGGGCATCCTGGCGCTGGTGTGCTCCGGCGCCTTGCTGCTGTGGATCAACCACGGCTGGCACGCCAGCCTGCGCGGCTTCCTGCCGGTCGTGAAGGCGCTGCGCATCGCCCGGGCCGACCTGCTGAAGGGGCAACTGGCCGCGGAACGCCAACTGGCGGGCGACGCCGACATCCTTCCCGGCATCCACGGCGCCTATTTCGAGCAGGGCGCAGGCAGGCTGTACGACGCCGTGGACGAACTGCTGGCGCCGGGCGGCGCCCTGCCCGGCCACGCCATTCCGGGCGTCCCCGCCATTCCCGCCGCCCGCCTCTTCCGTGACGACGCGCCGGAAATGCTGGTGGCCCAGCTGCGCATCTACGCCGACGGCATCACCGCGCTGGACCGCACCACCAACGCCCGCCTCTCCACCCCGCGCGAGGAGCACCCCCTGCTGGTGCTGGAACAGCGGAGGGCCTTCACCGAACTGGACCGGCTGGGCGACGCGCTGGAGCGCAACGTCTTCGTCCGCTTCGTGGAGGACGCCGAGCGCCAGAGCCGCCTGACGCGGGTGGTCTTCGTGCTGTGGATGGGCTTTCTGTGCGGCCTCACCCTGCTGTTCAAGGTGGCCGCCGACCGCCGCCGCGCCGCCGAGATGGCCCTGGTGGACAGCGAGGAGCGCTGGCAATTCGCCCTGGAAGGGCCCGGCGACGGCGTGTGGGACTGGAACCTCCCCACCGGGGAACTGTTCCTTTCGCCCCGCTGGAAGGAACTGCTGGGGTACGGGGAGCACGAGATCGGCGCCTCGCCCCGCGAATGGGAAGACCGGGTGCACCCCGACGACCGGCAGCGCATGCGGGCCGACATGGACCTGCACCTTTCCGGCGCCGCCTCCACCTACCGCTCGGAATACCGCATGCGGCGCAAGGACGGCTCGTACATCTGGGTGCTGGGCCGGGGCAAGGTGATGTCCCTTGCGGAAGACGGAACCCCGCTGCGCTTCGTGGGCACCCATTCCGACGTCACCGCCCGCCGCCAGGCCGAAGAGGCCCTGCGCACCAGCCGCGAGAACCTGGCCGTCACCCTGCGCTCCATCGGCGACGCGGTGATGGCCACCGACCGCGCCGGGCGCGTCACCCTGATGAATCCGGTGGCCGAGCGGCTTACCGGCTGGCCCTTCGGCACGGCCAGGGGGCGGCACATCGGCGAGGTGTTCGTCATCGTCTCCGGCGGCACGCGCGAACCGGTGCCCGACCCCGTGGCCCGCGCCGTGAGCTCCGGCCAGGTGGTGGAACTGTCCAACGACACCCTGCTGCTGGCCCGCGACGGCGCGGAATACCAGATATCGGACAGCGCCGCCCCCATCCACGACGCGGCCGGGGAGATCACCGGGGCGGTGCTGGTGTTCACCGACGTCAGCGCCCAGTACGTGGCCCGCCGCCAGTTGCTGCGACGAGGACGGCACCGTGCTGGCCCTCAACCGCAGTTGGTGCGAACTTTCCGGCTACGCTCCCGGCAGCGTGCCCACCCTGGCCCGCTGGGAGGAATTGGCCATGCGCGGCGATCCGGTGCATGCGCCCCATGCGAGACAGGACGCAAGACAAGACGCAAGACAGGACGCGGTTCCAGGCGGCGGGGATGGCGGCGCGGGCGATGCCGCGCGCCACCCCACCGACACCGACACCCTGTACGCCCTGGGCGCGCGCAGGGCCGACGGCGAACACCCG
>JALHHV010000189.1 GCA_022837365.1 Desulfovibrio sp.
GCCGGTCCTTCCACGGTGTGCTCCATGTACCGTACCTGATGGTCCTGAAGGATGTCGCGCGCGGGGCCCATCCGCTCGTGGGCGGATGATGCCGGGCACGCGGCGTACTCCGGCATGGCTCCGGCTCCGTCAGCCGGAAAGGGCAGGGCCAGCGAGGGATGCGGGTCGGCGCAGTGCAGAAGGATGACCTCCGCTCCGGTGAGGTTGGCGATGAGGGCGGCGTGGCGCGCCGCCCGGAATGATCCCTGGGTTCCGTCGATGGCCAGCAGAATGCGTGAAGGCTTGATCATGTATTCCCCCTGTCCGCCCCTGTTGGGCGTCCGGCGGCATGACGGCGCGCGGCAACGCGGCGGCACGCTGGGCCGGGCGAACGGACTTGGCTTTACCATACCGCGCGTGCGCGGGTACGGCAATGGGGGTGCGGGAAAAATGGCGTCAGTGCAGGGCTTCCGGGCATCGGGCCGGGCGCGGAAAAGGAAAACGCGGCGCAGGGTTGTCCCCGCGCCGCGCGTGCGTGAGATTTTTTTGAGGAAGTTTAGAATTCGAGATTGCCGGGCGTACGCGGAAACGGCACCACGTCGCGGATGTTGGCGATGCCGGTCAGCAGCATCAGCAGCCGTTCGAAGCCCAGTCCGAAGCCCGCGTGCGGCACGGAGCCGAAGCGCCGCAGGTCCAGGTACCACCAGTAGTCCTCGGGGTTCTGGTTCATCTCGCGGATGCGCGCCTCCAGCACGTCCAGCCGTTCCTCGCGCTGGCTGCCGCCGATCAGTTCGCCGATGCGCGGCACCAGCACGTCCATGGCGGCCACGGTCTCGTTGTCGTCGTTGCAGCGCATGTAGAACGCCTTGATGGATTTCGGGTAGTTGTACACGATGACGGGCTTGCCGAAGTGTTCCTCGGCCAGGAAGCGCTCGTGCTCGGTCTGGAGGTCCAGCCCGAAGGACACGGGGTAGTCGAACTTCCTGCCGGAGGCTTGCAGGAGTTCGATGGCCTCGCGGTAGGACACCCGGGCGAAGGGCTGGCCCGCGATGGTGCGCAGCCGGTCGATGAGCCCGTTGTCCACGAAGCGGTCGAACAGTTCGATGTCGGCGGCGCAGCGTTCCAGCACGCGGGTGACCACGGTGCGGGTCATGGCCTCGGCCAGGTCCATGTTGTCGTTCAGGTCCGCGAAGGCGAATTCCGGCTCGATCATCCAGAATTCGGCCGCGTGGCGGGCGGTGTTGGAGTTCTCGGCGCGGAAGGTGGGGCCGAAGGTGTACACCTTGCCCAGGCCCATGGCCAGCGCCTCGGCCTCCAGCTGGCCCGACACGGTGAGATTGCATTCCTTGCCGAAGAAGTCGGCCTCGAAACGGTTGCCCGAGGGCGGCAGCGCAGCCCCCGCCACCGGCAGAGTGGTGACGCGGAACATTTCGCCCGCGCCCTCGCAGTCCGAGCCGGTGAGGATGGGCGTATGCACGTGGAAGAAGCCGTGCTCGCGGAAGAATTCGTGGATGGCGAAGGCCGCTTCCGACCGGATGCGGAAGGCCGCGCCGAACTTGTTGGTGCGCGCGCGCAGGTGGGCGATGGTGCGCAGGAATTCGTCGGAATGGCGCTTCTTCTGCAACGGATAGGCTTCCGCGTCGGCCCCGCCCAGCAGGGTCAGGGCGGCGGCGCGCACTTCCCACTTCTGGCCCTTGCCGGGCGATTCCACCAGTTCGCCGCGCACGTCCACGGCGGCGCCGGTGTGCACGTCCTTGATCACGGCGTAGTCGGGCAGGGCTTCGTCCACGATGCACTGGATGTTGGCGAGGCACGAGCCGTCGTTGATTTCGAGGAACGAGAAGCCCTTGGCGTCGCGCCGGGTGCGCACCCAGCCGCAGATGCGGATGTGGGCCACGGGGGCCTGGGCGGTAAGGGCATCGGCCACGGGCGTGCGGGCCATGGAGCTGGCGGAAGCGGTCATGCGGCGTCTCCTTGGTGGTCGGTGGGCGGCCCGGCGTGTGGTGTGGCGGGCACGGAGCAGGCGCGCGGTGGGCGCGGCGCACGTGCACAGGGTGTACGGTGCAATGGGGGGGCGGTCAACGGGGAGGGAAGGGGGGAGGGCTGGCGTGGGGCGAAAAGAGGCGGGAGAGGATGTCCATGCGCGCCGCTATTTACGGGCCTCGATGGACAGGCTGACAACGTAGTCCGCCATTTCCTCGCCTTTGGGCAAGGTTTCGGCGACCTGCTTGTACAAGGGGTCGTTCCAGTCCTGCATGTTCCGCACATAGTCGGGCCTGGGCGTCAGGACGATGGACGTGAAGCCGGTCTGTTCCAGCATGGCCCTGGTTTCGTCCACCAGCACCGCCCCGGCCACGCAACCCACCAGAGCTGCCGCCATTTCCCGAACGTCATCCGGCAGGGGCTTCAGGAGGGCCAGGTCGGAAACGGATATCCTGCCGCCCGGTTTCAGGGCGCGGAAGACTTCGCGCCAGACCTGGGGCTTGTCCGGGGAAAGGTTGATGACGCAGTTGGAAAGCACCACGTCAACGCTGGAATCCGGCACAGGCAGATATTCGATCTCGCCAAGGCGAAACTCGACGTTATCCAGGCCGGTGCGCTGCCGGTAGTGCCCGATGTTCTTGCGGGCCTTGGCAAGCATTTCCGGGGTCATGTCCACGCCGATAACCCGCCCGGAGGCTTTCACCTTCTCGCCCGCCTGGAACACGTCAAAGCCGCCGCCGCTGCCAAGGTCAAGCACGGTCTGGCCTTCCAGCAAGGCCGCGATGGCGACGGGGTTGCCGCAGGAAAGCCCCATGTTTGCGCCATCCGGCAGGTTGGCAAGGCTTTCCGCGTCATAGCCGATGGCTTTCGCCAGCCTGGTGGGGTCGGCATGTCCGCTGCGCTGGCTGGAACAGCAGCAGGAACGCTGTCCCGTGGCAATGGCCGCGTATCCCGTGCGGACGGTTTCCCTGACGTGTTCGTTCGACTGGTTTTTGTCGGGCGCGCTCATGAACATGTTCTCCATGTTACGGTTTCTTGCTGTCACAGCAGGTCGGCAGAAATTCCGGCGCAATCCCGCTCTCGGCCCGGTAGGTTTGGCACTGGTCAGGGTCGCCGGAACAGCATTCGGTGGTCAGGTAGGCGATAGTTTCCAGCATCAGGGGGATGTTGGCCCTGTACCGCGTGTTGCGGCCTTCGCGCTCCATGCTGGCAAGCCCGCTGTGGACGATGGTTTTCAGGTGAAAGGAAAGGTTGGTTTTCGGGATGTCCAGCATCCGGGCGATTTCCCCGGCGACCAGACCGCCCGGCGCGTATTTGACCAGCATCCGGAAGATGGAAAGCCGGGCTTCGGACGTCAGGACTTCAAAAATGGTGGTGGCTGTTTTGGTCTCCATTGGATGATTGTTCAATACCATTTGAATAATGTCAAGAAAAAGTGGGAATACCAACGGGAAACCCCTTGCTGCTGCCGGGTAAGAAGCTGAATGTCGTACTACGCAACCGCCCTGATTTTTGGAAAACCTGGGTGTTTTGCATGACAGCCCCGACAACGCCACGCTATGCTGGCGGCAAGGTTTGCGCCCGGCGGAAAATTGTGGCGCCGGTGTCCGGAAGGGTTGACGAGTGGCGGCCATTCCATTATCAGGAATTATTCCTGATTAAATCACAAAGGAGCACACCCATGGAAGACAAGGTTCTGAAAGCCATGAAGGAAGCGGGCAAGCCCGTGCGCCCCGGCGACATCGCCAAGTCCCTCGCCGTGGATTCCAAGGACGTGTCCAAGGCCATCGACGCCCTGAAGAAGGCAGGCAAGATCCACTCGCCCAAGCGCTGCTTCTACGAGCCGGTGGCGTAACGCTCCGGGCAGTGCGCCCGAACGGTTGGTAGCCGCGCCTGTCCGCCTCGAAACCCCCGCCGTGCCCCGCAAGGGCAGGGCGGGGGTTTTCCACGCCAATTGTTGACAAACCCGGTGTGCTGGGGCAATGTCTGCTCCGCGCCCGGCCAAGCCGTGCGTCCCAACACGCCTGGGGCTGTAGCTCAGTTGGGAGAGCGCTTGAATGGCATTCAAGAGGTCAGGAGTTCAATTCTCCTCAGCTCCACCAGAAAGGATAAGGGTTCCTCGGGATGGCTGCCGCCCCGTTTCCCGCCATGTTCCGGACCCGTGGCCGCACCGGCTCAATAGGCCGTGAAGGTATCCTTGGGCCGGAAACAGATCGGACACTTCTCGAAGTCTTCGCCCTTGTGGATGTATCCACAGATGGGACACAGGTAGAATTTGTCGTCGTCCGGCGCGTCAAGGTCGTTGTAGGCGTCCAGATAGCGTTCGGCGTGGACCGATTCGGCCAGCTTCGCCCGCGTGAACACGTGGACGGCCTTTGCGTTCCCTTCTTCCTGGGCCTTCTTGATGAAGGCCGGATACATGTCCGACGTCTCGTAGATCTCGCCGTTGGCCCCGGAAATGAGGTTGAGGTCGCATGCCTTGGCGGCGGGGGCGGCCACCGTGGGCTTCTGGTAGCCGGGTTCCATCTCGGCCACCAGGTCGTACTCCAGGCCGATATGAATCAGTTCGGCTGCCGCCGTGGCCTCGAAAAGGCGGGCGATCTGCGCATAGCCCTGCTCCCTGGCCGCCTTGGCGAAGGCCGTGTACTTCGCGTGCGCGCCGGTTTCTCCGGCAATGGCGGCCTTGAGGTTCTCCAGCGTGCTCCCCACGGCGGTCTTGCTGTCTGCCACCATGTTGAAATTGGTTGCATTCTTGACGGTTGGTATCTGCGCGCGGACTTTCATGGGTGCATGCTCCTTCTTGTTGGAGGACGGGTGCGGTATGTGTCCGGGAAAATACCGGAAATCGGCACGTTCCCGGACACGGCCCAATACCAGTTACCGTATTTTCTGCTCCCAATCGTTGTGCGCGTCAAGTTCCGGAGCCCGGCAGGCGCGGCATGCCAAGGCGGCGAAGCGGCGCAGAAGGGCCCTCGGCCCGAAACGACCGGGGCCGGGCATCGTCACCATGGCGGTGCCCGGCCCCGGTCGTTTTCGTGCCTTTTCCGCAAGGCGCGGTGCCTTCCCGAGTTGGCGGTCTTGCGGGTGGATGAACGGGGCGTGTCCTGTAAATACGGCAGGTTGCCGACAAAATCGCCATGGTCCCGATCTTGCTCATGTGGCGGCGCGCGGCCCGCGCGGGGGAGGGCTCCCCCGCTCCGGGTTCCCGCCGGCGGTCCTGCCGCATGTCGGCCGCCGGAACGACACCGTATCCACACTGCGCAAGGAGATTCACATGGCACAAAAGCGCTGGCTGACCGAGGACAAGCTGGCCCTGATCATGGGGCTGTTCCTCTTCCTGCTGGGCACGCTCAGTGAAGACCAACGTCTGGGTTAGCCCGGACCAGATTTTCAGTTCCGCCACGGGCACCTTCAAGGGCATGCCGGGCTACGTCTGCCTGCTGCTGACCTATCTTTTCGTCACGGTGTTCCTGTCCGTGGGGGTGAAGTTCCTGGGCGGCGACGTGCCCCGGTTCGTCAAGTCGTTCACCGTGGTCTTCTTCGTCAGCGCTGGCTGCTACGCCGTGGGCCACTACGCCGTCATCGCCGCCACCCCCAACCAGGTGGCCAAGCTGGGCATTCCGTGGGCCATGGGCCTGACCGGCGAGGCGGGCTTCATCATCGCCCTGGTGCTGGGCATCATCGTCGGCAACTTCACCCCCGGCCTCGCGGCCGAGCTGAAGGAAGCCCTGCGCCCGGAAATGTACATCAAGATCGCCATCGTCATCCTGGGCGCGGAACTGGGCGTGAAGGCCGTGGACGCCCTGGGCCTGGCCTCTTCGGTCATCTTCCGGGGCCTGTGCGCCATCGTCGAAGCCTACCTGATCTACTGGGCCCTCGTGTACTACGTGGCCAGAAAGCACTTCAAGTTCAGCCGCGAATGGTCGGCCCCGCTGGCCTCGGGCATCTCCATCTGCGGCGTGTCGGCGGCCATCGCCACCGGCGGCGCCACCCGCGCCCGCCCCGTGGTGCCCATCATGGTGTCGTCGCTGGTGGTGGTGTTCACCTGCATCGAAATGCTCATCCTGCCCTTCGTGGCGCAGTGGGGCCTGTCGTCCGAGCCCATGGTGGCCGGGGCCTGGATGGGCCTGGCCGTCAAGAGCGACGGCGGCGCCATCGCCTCCGGCGCCATCACCGACGCCCTGATCCGCGCCAAGCTGGTGGCCGACACCGGCATCCAGTACCAGGAAGGCTGGATCACCATGGCCGCCACCACCATCAAGATCTTCATCGACGTGTTCATCGGCATCTGGTCGTTCATCCTGGCCATGGTCTGGAGCGCGTTCATCGACCGCAAGCCGGGCGAGCGCATGAAGTTCAGCGAAGTGCTCGACCGCTTCCCCCGCTTCGTGCTGGGCTACGTGATCACCTTCCTGATCATGCTGGGCCTGTGCGCCAGCGGGCCGGAACTGCTGAAGTTCGGCAAGGCCACCATCGCGGGCACCAACACCTTCCGCGGCCTGTTCTTCCTGATGACCTTCTTCACCATCGGCCTCGTCTCCAACTTCAAGAAGCTGTGGGCCGAAGGCATCGGCCGCCTGGCCGCCGTGTACGTGGTGTGCCTGTTCGGGTTCATCATCTGGATCGGCCTGTTCATCTCGTGGCTGTTCTTCCATGGCGTCATGCCGCCCGTGGCTTCCTAGGGGCTTTTCTAAATAGTCCTTTCGCCCGTTGGCTTCGTCAAACTTCGCCTGCCATCTCGGTCAAATACGAGAAGAGTATATTCCCTCATGGCAGGCTCGTTTTCCTTGCCAACGAACGAAAATCCTTATTTAGAAGCAGCCCCTGACGATAGCCAGAAGCAACGATTCCGACTTGTTGGCCGCGCCCGGCGCGGCATACGCACAAGGAGCTTGACCATGCAGCTTGAAGAAAACAAGATCGCCGAGGAAATCCAGAAGATGGAGTACGAGCCGCTTCTGCCCGTGGAAAAGAAGCTCATCGCCTGGAGCCTGACCATCGGGGTGGTTTCCCTGGTGGTGCTCTACTGGGTGAGCGCCGTCTTCTTCCCCGCCGCCCACGGCGCCGCCTAACCGCCATCCCCCCTCCCGCCGCGCTCCGCGTCCGCCCGTCAGGTAGTCGGGAAGTCGGGCCGGAGCGCGGCGGGGGCATCGGAACACCGCATGTCGCACCCCCTTCACGGCAAGATCCAGCACAAGTTCCTTCTGGGCCTTGCATGCATCTTCCTGCTGCTGGGGGGAGTGTTCCTCTTTTCGCTCAACCTGCACCTGCGCGAGATGCTGCACATCGAGGCCGAGGCCAAGGCGGA
>JALHHV010000190.1 GCA_022837365.1 Desulfovibrio sp.
TCCAGCAGCAGCACGTGCCGTCCATCGTGGCGGAATATCCCGGCCAGCACTTCGGCGGGCACGGGGGTGCCCATGCGCGGCGGGGGTTCCACGGCGGCGGCGTCGATTTCGATGACCTCGCGCACGGCGTCGGCCAGGGCGCCCGTCAGGGTGATGCCGCCGCCCGCCTCGGGCAGTGCGGGCGCCTCCACGATGACGATGCGCGAATGCACGGTGCGCGCCACGCTGCCCATGCCGAGGCGGGTGCGCAGATCCACCACCGGCACCGCCGCGCCGCGCAGGTTCACCACCCCGCGAACGTATGCCGGCATGCGGGGGATGCGCGTCAGGTCGCCGAAGTCCAGCACCTCGCGCACCACGCCGATGTCGAGGGCGAACCGCTCGTCCCCCAGGGTAAGGGCCAGCAGCCTGCGGGTGGGGGCAAAAGGAGCCGGTCCCGCCTGGAGCGGCGGGCGCGCCCCGCCACGCGGCACGGCGGGAGCCCGAGGCGTGCCCGCCGCGCCCCTGCCGTCCGCATCCCCCTGCGGCGTCTGTCCGTTGTTGCCCTGCTGCACGTCGTGGTTCCGGTTGCGCGGCGGGTCACGGTGTGACCCGGTCTGAGGCGGCGGGGCCGGCTCCGGATTCCGGGGCCGCCCAGCCAAAGACATCAGAAACGTTCGAAATCCTGGTCGTCGGCATCATCCGTGAGGTCGATGCGCACCTTGCGCGGGTCGCCCTCCCCCAGCGCGGGCATGGCGGCAGGCAGCGGCCCCGGCGCGCGCTGGGCCTTGGGGGCCATGTCCGCCGTCAGCCGGAAGAACGACACCGTGCGTTGCAGGTGGGCCGCCTGGGCCGACAACTCCTCGGACGTGGAGGCCACCTCTTCGGAGGCCGCCGCGTTCTGCTGGATGACCTGGTCGAGCATGTGCAGGGCTTCGTTGACCTGGCTTGCGCCCTCGCGCTGCTCGATGCTGGCGGCGGCGATCTCCTGCACCAGTTCGGAAGTGCGTTCGATGTCCGGCACCAGCTTGCCCAGCAGTTCGCCTGCCCGCTCGGACACCTCCAGGCTGGCGCCCGAAAGACGGGTGATTTCGGCGGCCGCTGCCTGGCTGCGTTCGGCCAACTTGCGCACTTCCGACGCCACCACGGCGAATCCGCGCCCCTGCTCGCCCGCGCGGGCCGCCTCGATGGCGGCGTTCAGGGCCAGCAGGTCGGTCTGCCGGGCTATTTCCTCGATGATGGAAATCTTGCTGGCTATCTCGCGCATGGCCTTCAGCGTGGCCCCCACCGCCGTGCCCGACTCGCGGGCGTCGTCGGCCGCGCGCACCGCGATGGCTTCGGTGGTGCGGGCGTTCTCGGCGTTCTGGGCGATGCGCGCCACCATCTCTTCCATGGAGGCGGAACACTGCTCCACAGAGGCCGCCTGCTCGGTGGCCCCCTGCGAAAGCGCCTCCGCCGTGGCGCTCAATTCCTCGCTGCCGGCCGCCACGTTCTCGGCCCCCACCTGCACGTCGCGCACCACGTCGGACAGGCGGCGCACCATGTTGCCCAGCGAGGTCAGCAGCCGGTCGTTGTCGCCGCGCGGGTCCAGCGACACGCGCAGGTCGCCGGTGGCCAGGGTGGACGCACTGCGCGCGATGGAACGCTCGACGGACACCATCTCTCCCAGGGCGCGCATCAGTTCGTCGCGCGGGCCGCGCATGGCCACCTCGATGTCCACGTTGCCCCGGGCCAGTTCGCGGGCCGTGTCCACCACGCGGCGCTCGGCCTCGAGCATCTCCTGCATGGCCTGCAACAGCCTGCCCACTTCGTCGGTGCCTTCGGCCCGGACCTCCAGCGAGGTCTCGCCCTGGGCCACGGCTTCGGCCACGGCGGCCGCGCGGGCAATGCCCCCGCGCACCGACTTGCCGATGAGGACGGCGAACACCAGCCCCAGCACCAGCGCCCCGCCCGCCACGCCCAGCGAGATCACGGACGAGCGGCGCACCTTGTCCTCCATGCGGTCCTGCTGGGCGTCCTTCACCGCGATGACGGTATTGCGCACGCCCTCGGCCACGCTGGCCATGCCCGTCAGGCGGCTCTCACGCTCGTTTTCGTCCTTGACCAGCTGCTCCACCTGCTCGCGGTAGGCGCGCGCGCTGGCCAGCACCGACGACGCCAGCTTCCAGCTTTCGCCGGATCCTTCGCTGGCCGAAAGCCCGGACGCGGCGGTGATGGCCTTGTCCAGGCGCATGCGGGCGCGGGACAGGGCATCGGCATCGCCCCGCCACAGATAATAGAGCACGTCCACGCGCGATTGCAGGAATTCCGTCTCCAGCGTCACCAGGGTTTGCAGTTCGTCACGCCGGGGCGCAAGGGCGGGGTTGGCCTGCACGATCATGCTCAGACGCGCGGCATGCAGCCGTTCCACCCCTTCCTGCAGGGCGTTGGCGGCCTGCACGGCGTTCTTGATGGTCTGGTCGCGGTGGGTGAGCACGCCGTCCAGTTCCAGGAACTTGCGCCGGTAGTCGGCGTGCATGGGACCCAGCACGTCCAGGCCGCCCCCGCGCACGCCCTCGGCGGCAAGGCGCTCGCGCAACGTGGCGATGCCCTCGGCATCCCTGCCGTGCTGCGATTCGAAGGCGCGCACGTGATCCCGGCCCTGGCTGAGCAGGTAGTACAGGATTTCCACGCGCGAATGCTCCATGCCCGCCACCAGCGCCTGGGCGTTGCCCGTGACCTCGGACTGGCGCAGCAACTGCTGTTGCTGTTGCCACGAGAAGGTGACCACCGCCGCTACGATGAGCAGCAGCGAGCCGAACCCCAGGCTGAGCTTCATGAACAGACTGCAATTCTTGAGCATCCGGAAACCCCTTGCCCTGTCGAGAAATTGAACCGGCCCGCGCCGTGGCGCGCCGGGCCTCACCCGTACCGCATTTCACGGGGGGCGGCAAACCGTATGGCGTCCTTTGAAATGCGTATGCAATGCACTGTATTCATGCAAATTTTCCGGCCTCGCGGCCGCCGTGCAACTTCCGCCGTCCGGCAGATTGTGCCTGCGGCGGCCCGCGCCGCTCCGGAATCTTGCAAGAAGCACGCCGGGATAGAACATGATGCACGGCGGGCGCAGGCCCGGACCGGAACTGCGCGCGAGGAGGAGCGCGGCCGCATGGGCCATGGTGCGTACGGTACGGCCCGCCAAAACGAAGCCGCCGGACAGACCGGCGGCTGGATCAGGACTTGTGCGACGGGACTCGTGGGGCGGGGCTTGTGCACGCCCGCAGGCCAGCGGGGCAGGCACATCGGCCGGGGCGGCCGCATCCCGCCCGGCGAACAACGGCGCGGGAGGGGGCCGGACGGCAAAAGGGCCACCTGGCGATGCAGGGCGGCCCGGTAGCGGATCAGTACAGTTCTGCGGGGCTCACCGGACGAGCCGGCCGGCGGACCGAGGAGCGCCTTGCGGAGGCGCCGTCACCGTCCGCCGGGCGACAGACCGCTTCGTCGTGGGGGGACAACGGCTGTTCGCCCTCCATGAGGGTGGCCAGCGTGGTTTCCTCCAGCGAGCGTTCCAGCGCCTGCGACGCACGCACCCAGGCCGACCGGGTCAGGCACGAGGCCCGCCGGGCGCATACGTTGGCGTCGCCGGAACAGCAGACGGTGAGCTGGATGCCCCCTTCCATCAGGCGCACGATCTCGCCCAGGGTAATCTCCTCCGGCGTGCGCGCCAGCATGTGGCCCCCCGAGGCCCCGCGCGAACTGCGCGTCAGCCCGCCCCGTTTCAGGGTCTTGAGGATCTGCTCGATGAACTGGACCGTCACGCCGGTGTGCTGGGACAGCGCCGTGGTGGTCATGGGAGCCTCTTCGCCGTGCATGGCCAGAGCAAGAAGGATGCGCGCCGCGTATCGTGTCTTTGCTGCAAGCTTCATTGTATGGGTCCCGCGCCCGTCACTCGACACCGCGCCACACGGCACGATGAAAAAGAGTGAGCTATTACATAAGTATGGGAAACTTCTTACAGAAAATATCCTCCCTTGTCAATAGGAATTAAAAAAATTCGTTTTCACTGCACATCCGGAAAATCGACTGGAACGGCAAGATGTTAGTGCCCGAAAAGCCCACTCCCGCCTCTCGTCACCCGGCCCGCCCGTGGCACCATGCACGCTGTCAGCACGCCCGGCGGATGCCGCCGCCAGTCATGCACGGCCGTGACGAACGGCGGGCACGGCAAGAATTTTTTCACAACCCCAAAATAACCGCACGAATTCAATCTGTTGAAAAATACCCCTTTTTTTGAGGGGTGCTTGACACCTAAATTCGGATGGGTTTAATTCATACGAAATTAATCTGATTCTAAAGGATTCAGATTAACATAAACAAAATTGCATCAATATACATACGGCACATACCGGAATTACCCGGTCAACAGCCCCACCGCGCCCCGGCGCGCAGCCTTCGCCCCCCCGCACAGGC
>JALHHV010000191.1:0-5763 GCA_022837365.1 Desulfovibrio sp.
GCCTCGGCGGCGGCCAGGGTGTACGCCTCGGGCGACAGGCGGGCCTTGTCCTCGGGGCTGACCACCAGCGCGGGCGCGTTGGACAGGGCGGGGTCCGGGGTCACGCCGTATTCGGGCGGGAAACTGTTGGTGAAGTACATGTCCTGGAAGCCCGCGAACTTCAGGCTGTGCGCCGTGGCGTCGAGCACGGCGTGCTCGTCCGGCGAGACCAGGCCCAGCTCCCTGGCCTTGATCAGCCCGGCCAGGCATTCGCCGCCCTGGGTGCAGGCGATGTGCCCGTGGCGGTTGCCCCGGATCATGGCGTCCATGATCTCCTGCTCGGTCACCTGCACCACGGAGAAGGCGCGCTCGCCGCCCTCCGCGATGAACCTGTCCGCCAGCGCCTTCACGCGGGGGAAGGACACCGGGTTGCCGATCATGGCGGCCTGGGCCACGCTGGGCTGCACGGTGACGGGCGCGTAGCTGCGTTTCGCCGGGTCCGGCTGGCTGTAGTAGCGCCACACCGGGTCGGCGTGGTGCGACTGCACGCCGACGACCCGGGGCAGGCCGTCGATGACGCCGAGGCGCAGCAGCTTCAGGAAGCCCGCCATGACCGCGGTGATGTTGCCCGCGTTGCCGATGGGCACGAACACGCACCGGCCCTTCATGTCCCAGCCGTACCACTGGGCCACCTCGAAGGCGTAGGATTCCTGGCCCAGGATGCGCCAGCTGTTCTTGGAGTTCAGCAGGGCCACCCGGTAGTTTTCGGCCAGGTGTTCGACCACCTTCATGCAGTCGTCGAACACGCCGGGAATCTCCAGCACCGTGGCCCCGCTGCCCAGCGGCTGCGAAAGCTGCTGCGGGGTGACCTTGCCGTGGGGCAGCAGCACTACCGACTTCACCGGCCCGCCCACGTACGAGGCGTACAGCGCGGCGGCGGCGGAGGTGTCGCCGGTGGAGGCGCACACGGTGAGCACCTCGTCCCAGCCGTGTTTGCGCACCAGCGCCTTCAGGTAGCTGAACGCGCAGGCCATGCCCCGGTCCTTGAACGAGGCGCTGGGGTTCTGCCCGTCGTTCTTGAAGGCGAAGGGGATGCCCACGGCGTCGCGCAGGGCGGGGGCCGCCTCCACGATGGGGGTGTTGCCCTCGCCCAGGTACACGATATCCTCTTCTTCCAGCACCGGGGCCATCAGCTCATAGAAGCGGAAGATGCCGCGCAGGGCGGTGGTGCGGGTGGCGGCGCGGGCGTCGAACAGGGCGCGCCATTCAGGCCCGGTGCGCAGGGCCGCCAGCCTGTCGAAATCGAGGTCTTCGAGCAGGTACACCCCGCCGCAGCCGGGGCAGGTGTACAGCAGTTCGTCGATGCCGCGGCGCTCTCCGCAGCCGAGGCAGACGTACTCCATCCGCGTGCGCGCGGACGGAAAGTCATGGCTGGATATGGAACTGGGCATGGGGCCGGTCTCCTTGGAATCGTGCACTGCGGTCCTGTTGCGGCGTCGCGCCGTCATGTGCGGGGCCTGCCGGGGCGCGGGGCATGCCGGGGCGCGAGGCCCGAAAAACTACTTCTCCGGCGCGGAGGCGGGTTCCGCGCGGCCTTCGGGGCCGTGCGCGGCGCAGCCGCACCCGCAGGGGGCCTGCCCGTCTGCCGGAGCGGCCGGGTCGGCCGGAGCGGTCGGGGAGGTCGGATCGGCCGGGTCAGCCGGGTCGGCCGGAGCGGGGTCGCAACCGCTGCCCGCCGCGTCGTGGTGCTTCTTCTGCCAAGGCTTTTCCTCGCCGCGCGCCAGCCGCCCGATGTTCTCGCGGTGGCTCCAGTACACCAGGGCCATGACCACCAGCGCCAGCGGCAGCAGCTTCCACTTGCCGTACCCAGCGAGACGAAGCCCGAGCGCCAGATGACCAGCAGGCAGGCGATGCCCGCCAGCACCAGTTGCCAGAAGGCCAGCGGAATGAACACGCCCACCGTGGTGGCCACCGCCTTGCCCCCCTTGAAGCTTAGGAAGCAGGAATGCAGGTGGCCCAGCAGGGCGGCCAGCGCCGTCAGGCTGTGGAACAACGTGGAATCGCTGAACGACAGGGCGATGGCCACGGGCAGCGCGCCCTTCAGCGCGTCGCAGACCAGGGTGGCCACGCCCCATTTGGTGCCGCACAGCCGGGCCACGTTGGTGGCCCCCACGTTGCGGCTGCCGCCGGTGCGCGGGTCCACTCCGCAGAAGGTGCGGGCGAACACCAGCCCGAAGGGGATGGAGCCCATGACGTAGGCGATGGCGATCCAAAGCAGGTTACCCATCATGATCGTGCCTCCTGCGGGGGCTGGGTGGGTGGAATGTCGTGGTGGCGGCCACCGGGGGCCGGGCGCGTCGTCCCTGCCGGTGCGCGGTGCCCGCCGGGATCACAATGCCGTCACTCTTCTTCCGCGTCCAGTATCTGGATTTCGTTGTTCAGGGGGTGGATCTTGCCCACCCGCACCCGGAAGTGCTGGCCGGGGTTCACCTTGTCGCCGAAGGTGGAGCGCCGCCCGCGCAGGAACAGCTGTTCGCGCGGCAGGCTGACGGTGACGAAGGCGTCGTTCTCTTCCGTGACCACGGCGTGCCACCACGTCTTGTCGCCCTTCTGGCGAAAGTGCAGCAGCTTCCAGTAGCGCGGGCGGAAGCGCTGCACCTGCCCGGCCGCGTCCAGCCGGGCGTTCAGCAGGGGCAGCATGGCGTCCAGTTCGTCGCGGGTCCAGCGGCCCTGCCCGGCGGCCAGGGCGTGCAGCACTTGGGTTTCGTTGATCAGGTCGGGGTAGCGGCGCAGTGGCGAGGTGACCGGGCTGTACGCGGGCACCCCGATGCCCGCGTGGGGCCGGGGCGAGGTTTCCAGCAGCGACGAGGCCAGCGCCTTGACCACCCGCGCCACCTCGTGCGGGGCGCGCCACACCCCGGCGTATTCGCGGGGGATGCCCACGTCCTGGGTGCGGTGCAGCAGGGCCACGCGGTTTTCCCCGGCCCAGCGGGCCACCCCGGCGTTGGCGAGGATCATCATCTCCGCCACGATGGACTGGCTGCGCGGCGTGGCGGGCTGGTCCGCGATGTCCACCACGGTGGCCGCGCCCTCGCCGGACAATGTCACTTTCGGATCGTCGCGTTCGATGATCACCGCCCCGCGTCCGATGCGGTGCGCTTGCAGCGCGCGGGCCAGCCTGTCGGCCACGGCCAGCCTGTCCGCGTGGGGCGCGGCCGCGTTGTCCGGCAGGGGGGCGGGCGCGGCGGAGGCGTCGTCTGCCGCGTCCCGCGCGTCGGGGTCGCCCGCCAGCATGGCCGCCATCAGGTCGTCGCCGGGGGGCGGGGCCGCCTCGGCGGGCGTCATGGCGGCCAGGCACGCCTCGCAATCCTCGTAGGTCAGGTTGGCGGCAAGGTTCACCCATGCGCCGCCGGGCACGCAGGATTGCAGTTCGCCGTCCGGGCCGACTTCCATGGCCAGCACCAGCGCGGGCCGGTCATGCCCGGCCAGCAGGCTGAAGAAGCCGGTGCCCAGTTCTTCGGGCAGCATGTGGTGGGTGGCTTCCGGCAGGTAGATGCTGGTGGCGCGGCGCAGCACCGCCTTGTCCAGTTCGCTGCCGTAGGGCCAGGCCAGGGCCGGGCAGGCCAGGGCCAGCCACAGCCGGAAGCCTCCGTCGCCGCGCGGTTCAATGTGGAAGGCGTCGTCGATGTCGCGGGTGGTGGCCGAGTCTATGGAGATGAACGGAGTGGACAGCGGTTCGCGCCGGGCGGATTCCACGGCCGCGCGCAGGGCGGCGATGTCGTCCGCGTGGCGGCTGGCCCAGCCGTTGCCGGGGTCGTAGCCCGCGCGGTCCATCCAGAAGTTGTGGTGCTCGGGCACCAGGCCCCAGGTTTTCGCCAGGTGCAGGGCCAGGTGCGGGTCGTCGGGCAGGCCCTTGGTCACCTGCTTCCAGACCGCCTCGGAGTCGTGGTCGTCCGGGTCGGCCAGGCGGGTCATGACCAGCGCGGTCAGCTGTTCCGCGATGTCCGGGGCGGGGCGTTCCGGGGAATTTTCCGGCGGCAGGGTGCGGCGGCGCGAGTGCACGTCCCACAGGATGCGCACGAACTCGTGCCCGGCGGCCACCAGGGCTTCGCGCTGGCGGGTGGCCTCCTGCTCGGCCATGCGGGCGTCCACCTTTTCGGCGGTGTACACCTCAAAGTCGGGCGGCTGGAACTTGAAGTGGGTCTTGCAGGCCAGCATGGCGCGGCCTAGGGCGGCCAGGTCGTCCACCTCGGGGGCTTCCCACAGCAGTTCCGCGAACCATTCCAGCGAGGCGCGGTCCACCTCGCCCTGGGCCAGGGTCCAGAGGTCCAGCGGGTCGAGGGTGGTTTCGCGGTCGTCGCGGCGCTGGCGGTGCAGTTCCAGCAGGTCGATGATCTGCTGGCGGCCGTAGTCGCCGGTGTAGACCGGGCCGGACCAGGGCAGCAGGCGGTTGGTGGTGAGCTTGGTTTCGCGGCGGTTGGCCAGCAGCAGGCGCAGCTTGCCTGCCTGTTCTTCGAGCACCCAGGCCGTTACCGGGCGGTTGCCCTGCATGAATTCCACGATGCACCCCGGGCCGGGGTAGCGCACGATGCCGGATGGTGCCGCCATGTTTCCCGCTTGGTTTGGTGGGTGAAGCCTGCCGTTGGGCTGGATGAAGGTTGGAGTTGGGGGTAGCGCTCGGGCCTGTCAGCGCGGGCGCGTTGCGGGTAGCTCGGTTGCCTAGGTCAGCGCGGTGGCGCTGCGGGCGGAATCCGTCTTTTGCCGCCGGACTGCGTTGAATCTAGGTTTTTGATGCTCACGTACATGAGTACGCTGCGCTCAAAAACCTTGATTCGCCTTGCCCGGCGCCAAAACTCGTAATTCCTTGCATCGCCCCCGCACCAGCCACCCGCAGCGGAAGACCGCTGCGGGGTATAAGGAAGTCTTTTCGTATTCGACGCCAGCGGGCGAAAGAACACGTTGCGGGCACCCCTAATGCTTAAAGGAACGTTGCCCCGTAAACACCATGGCGACCTGCGGCGAAGCCTCGTTCACGGCCATGATCACTTCGTGGTCGCGCATCGAGCCGCCGGGCTGGGCGATGGCGGCGACGCCTTGGGCCAGGGCCACGTCCACGCCGTCGCGGAAGGGGAAGAACCCGTCGGAGACCAGCACGGTGCCGGGCAGGCCGCCGCGTTCGTCGCGGGTGCGTTGTTCGATGGCGGCCAGCGAGTCGGCCAGGGCCGGGTCGTGCGCGGCCTTCTGCTTCAGTTCGTACAGCGAGCAGTTGTGCGCGGCGAAGGCCAGCGAGTCGGCGTACTTGGTGTACGCCTTGTGGATGGCCAGTTCCACGCAGCCCACGCGGTCCTGTTCGCCGGTGCCGATGGCCACGGTGGCCCCGCCCCTGGCGAAGATCACCGAGTTGGACGTGACGCCCGACTCCACGGCCCAGGCGAACAGCAGGTCGTCGGCCTCCTGCTTGGAGGGGGCGCGGGCGGTGACGGTGACGCCGTCCTTGCTGGTGGCCTCGGCGGGCAGGAAGTCGGCCACGGTGCGGATGCGGTTGCGGAACGAATGCTGGATGACCATGCCGCCGTCGGTCAGGCTCTTGATGTCCAGGAACGGCGCGTCGGCGAAATGTTCGAGTCTGGCGAGGCCGGGCATGCGCAATATGCGCAGGTTCTTGCGGGTCTGCAACAGTTCCAGCACGCCGGGTTCGAAGTCGGGCGCGGCCACCACCTCGAAGTAGTTGGCGGCGATGAGTTCTCCGGCGGCGCGGTCCAGCGGGCGGTTGACCACCACGGC
>JALHHV010000191.1:5793-6344 GCA_022837365.1 Desulfovibrio sp.
AGGCCCTGACCGGCCGCGCGGAAGGCCACGCCGCCAAGGGTCAGGCCGCCTTCGGCCAGTTCGTACAGGGCGGCGGGCTGGTCCGGGTTTTCGCCGTAGCGCAGGCCCTTGCGTTCACCGTCGATGGTCCAGGTGCGCTTGCGGTAGGTCAGGGTGGTGTCGCCCAGCGTCAGGGTGAGGGAATCCGGAAACGGATCGTCCTGCAGGGTGCGGTACATGTCCTTGAGGCTGGCGGGCTTCGGCGAAGTCATGACGGGCTCCGGCAAGGGCGGCGCGGCCCGGCCACGCGGGGCGCATCCGGTGCGCGCGGGGCGGCCGGGTGCGGCGTGCCGGGTACGGCGGGCCTGCGCCCGGCGGCGAGGCCGGGCGGAAAGGGCGTTATCGGGGGCGGAAACGGCGCGGCATGCGCAACGCCCCGCCACGGGGCGGGGCGCGGTCGCCTTCCGGGCTGCGACAGCGGGAATGCTAGCACAGCCCGCAAGGGCGGGCAATTTCCATTTGAACCGGCATCCGGATTGGCGTAGCCTGCGGGGCACGGCGCGGCCCGCGCA
>JALHHV010000192.1 GCA_022837365.1 Desulfovibrio sp.
TCTCCGGCCAGTCGCACGGCGTCGCTCCATGACGCCACTTCATGACGCCCCCCATGAGGGAAGACGAACGCATGATACGCTGCTCGCAGGTCATCCTTTCATCCCGGCCGGTGCACCGGGTGCGCAATCTGGGGCTTCGCCGCTCCGGCAACGCCCGAACGCCCGTGGCCGGCGATGCCGGCCCCTCGGCCCATGCGCACCGGTAACCGGCGCGCCCTGCATCCCGCAGCGTAGCGATTCCGTCCCCCCTGCCGAAGTTCCGACGTACCGGTTTCCGGTGCGATGCGCCCCGGCGCACCGGCACCGCATCGGCCCCGTGCCCATCCCCGTCCCGCCCTTGCGCATTCGGCCCCCATCCGGTCGAGGACGGCGGGCATCCGGCCCGTACCGGCGTGGAGCTTCGCCCGTCCACAGCAAGAGGCGACGATGGCAGAACAGGAACACATCATCGAGTTGCGCAGCGTCACCAAGACGTTCGAGGACACCGTGGCGCTCGACTCCATAGACCTCACCATCCGCAACGGCGAATTCCTGACCCTGCTCGGGCCGTCGGGTTGCGGCAAGACCACCATCCTGCGCCTGGTTTCGGGCTTCGAGCGGCCCACGGCGGGCGAGGTGCGCATCAACGGGCAGGTGGTCAACCGCGTGCCCCCGGAACAGCGCCAGGTGAACACCGTGTTCCAGAACTACGCGCTGTTCCCGCACATGACCGTGCGCGACAACGTGGCCTTCGGCCTGAAGATGCAGGGCGTCGCGGCGGACGAGACCGCCCGCCGCGTGCTGGACGCCCTGCGCATGGTGCACCTGGAAGCCCTGGCCGACCGCAAGCCCCGCCAGCTTTCCGGCGGGCAGCAGCAGCGCGTGGCCATTGCCCGCGCCGTCATCAACAACCCGCTGGTGCTGCTGCTGGACGAGCCGTTCAGCGCGCTGGACTTCAAGCTGCGCAAGCAGATGCAGCTGGAAATCAAGCACTTGCAGCGGCAGCTCGGCATCACCTTCGTGTTCGTCACCCACGACCAGGAAGAGGCGTTCGCCATGTCCGACCGGGTGGTGGTGATGAACGAGGGCCGCATCGAGCAGATCGGCGCGCCCAAGGAAATCTACGAGGAGCCCGCCAACATGTACGTGGCGCGCTTCGTGGGCGACATCAACGCGCTGCCCGGCCGCATCGACGCCGTGCGCTTGGACTGGTCCGCCGCGCCGGGCACGTCCCTGGCCCCGCCCGCGCCGGGCACGCCGGAGCACGCCGCCCTGCCGCAGGACCTGAAGCCCGGCGAACACCTGTACGACGCCACCGTGGGCGGCACGGTGTTTCCGGTGCGCTCGCGGCGCAGGCTGGCCCCCGGCGACGCGGTGCAGGTGCTGCTGCGGCCCGAGGACTTGCGCATCGACCGCATTGCGGATGCGGAAACCCCGGACTGGCCGCACCTGTGGGGCCGCATCGAGGAATCGGTATACAAGGGCGCCACCGTGGACCTGGTCATCACCCTGGACGACGGGCAGCGCCTGATGGCGGCGGAGTTCTTCAACGAGGACGACGAGGACATCAACTACAACCCCGGCGAGCGCGTGGCCGTAAGCTGGGTGGACGGATGGGAGGTCCTGCTGCCCGATGACGCAGCGTAGACCCTTCCGCACCGCCAGCATCGCGGTGGTCTGGTTGTGGCTGGGGCTGTTCGCCCTCTTGCCCAATCTCGGCCTGCTGCTGGTCACCTTTCTCGAACGGGGCGAGTCGGACTTCGTGAGCCTGGTGTTCACCTGGAACAACTACGCCCGCCTCGCCGACCCGGTGTTCATCAGGATACTGGGCGAATCGCTGTGGCTGGCCGCCGCCAGCACCCTGGTGTGCCTGCTCATCGGCTACCCGTTCGCCTACGCCGTGGCCACGGCCCGGCGCGCGTTGCGCCCGTGGCTGCTGCTGCTGGTGGTCATCCCGTTCTGGACCAACTCGCTCATCCGCACCTATGCGCTGATCATCATCCTGAAGTCGCAGGGGATCGCCTCCAACGTGCTGATGGCCCTGGGGCTGGTCGACGGGCCGGTGTCGTTCATGTACGGCGAGTTCGCGGTGTTCACGGGGCTTACCTACACGCTGCTGCCGTTCATGATCCTGCCGCTGTACGCGTCCATAGAAAAGCTGGACAAGCGCCTGCTGGACGCGGCCAAGGACCTGGGGGCCAGCAGCCTGCGGGCCTTCTGGCACGTTACCCTGCCCCTGACCCTGCCGGGCATCGTGGCCGGGTGCATGCTGGTGTTCCTGCCCTCGCTGGGGTGTTTCTACATTCCGGAAATCCTGGGCGGGGCCAAGAGCATGCTCATCGGCAACTTCATCAAGAACCAGTTCCTGGTGGCGCGCGACTGGCCGCTGGGCGCCGCCGCCAGCACCATCATGACCGCGCTGCTGGTGCTGATGATCATCGGCTACTGGCTCAGCAGCCGCCGGGTGGCCCTGCGCGAACGCAAGGGCGCGGATACCGGGGCCGGGACGGCAGGCCGCACGCCCGACGGCGCGCACGACATGCAGGACGGCGGCGACGGCATGGCGCGCGGCGCGCGGGGGAGGGCGTAGGATGAAGCTGCGCACCTTTCGAACTCCATCGACGCTGCGCGCCCTGCGCACATGGCTCGTCTGGCTGGTCTACGCCTTCCTGTACGTGCCCATCCTGGTGGTCATCGTCTATTCCTTCAACGACGCGCGCTACACCACCGAATGGAAGGGCTTCACCCTGAAGTGGTATTCCGCCCTGGCCGCCAACGGCCCGCTGGTGGACGCCGCGCTCAACTCGCTGTCGGTGGCCACCCTGGCCGCCACCATCGCCACGGTGCTGGGCACGCTGGCGGCCATCTGTATCCGGCGCTACCGCTTTCCGGGGCGCAAGGTGCTGCACGGCTGCATCTACGTGCTTACCGTGTCGCCCGACATCGTCATGGGCATCTCGCTGCTCATCTTCTTCATCGCCCTTCAGGTGCAGCTGGGTTTCTGGACCCTGCTGGCCGCCCACGTCACCCTGGCGCTGCCCTTCGTCACCGTGACGGTGCTGGCGCGCCTGGCCGAGTTCGACGAGCAGCTCATCGAGGCCGCGCGCGACCTTGGCGCGTCGGAGTGGCGGGCCTTCCGCCACGTGCTGCTGCCCCTGGCCGCGCCCGCCGTGGCGGCGGGGTGGCTGCTGTCGTTCACCCTGTCCATGGACGACGTGCTGGTGAGCTTCTTCGTCACCGGGCCAACCTTCGAGGTGTTGCCTCTGCGCGTCTATTCCATGGTGCGCCTTGGCGTGAAGCCGGACATCAACGCCCTGTCGGCGGTGATGTTCACGCTGACCATAGTGCTGGTGCTGCTGGCACAAACCCTTACCAGGACGAGGAGGAAATGATGCGCACGAAGCTGCACGCGGCCCGCGCCGCGCTGGTGATGGCGGGTCTTGCCCTGGCGGTGCTGGCGGCGACGCTGTTCGCAAGCCCCGCCGTGGCGGCGGAAGAAAAGGTGCTGCACGTCTATAACTGGTCGGAGTACGTGCCCCAGTCGGTGCTCGACAGGTTCACCAAGGAGACGGGCATCAAGGTGGTGTACACCACCTACGAATCCAACGAGGCCATGTACGCCAAGATCAAGCTGCTGAAGGGCGTGGGCTACGACGTGGTCGTGCCGTCCACCTACTTCATCTCCATGATGCGCGACGACGGGCTGCTGTCCAGGATCGACAAGACCAGGCTGAAGAATTTCAAGAACCTCTCGCCCAAGGTGCTGGACCAGCCGTTCGACCCGGGCAACGAATACTCGGTGCCCTACATGTGGGGCTCGGCGGGCCTGATGGTGAACAGGAAGGTGGTGGACCCGGCCACCATCACCAGCTGGAACGACCTGAACCGCCCCGAGTTCGCGGGCAAGGTCATCCTGTCCGACGACCAGCGCGACTCCATGGGCGTGGCCCTGAAGGCGCTGGGCTACTCGGTGAACTCCACCAGCGAGGCCGAGATCAAGGCCGCCTACGAATGGCTGAAGAAGCTGCTGCCCTCGGTGCGCGTGTTCGACGTGACCGCCAGCAAGCAGGCGTTCATCAGCGAGGAAGTGGCCGCGGGCCTGATCTGGAACGGCGACGCCTACATCGCCGCCGGCGAGAACGAGAACCTTGCCTTCATCTATCCCAGGGAAGGCGTGCCCCTGTGGGTGGACAGCCTGGCCATTCCCGTGGGCGCCAAGCACAAGGACAACGCCCACAAGTTCATCGACTTCCTGCTGCGGCCCGATGTGGCCAAGGAATGCGTGGAGGAATACAACTACTCCACCCCCAACGAGGCCGCGCAGAAGATTCTTTCGCCGGAACTGGCCAAGAGCCGCATCACCTCGCCCACCGACGCGGATCTGAAGAACGCCGAGTTCACCAACAGCGTGGGCAACGCGCTGGAAGTCTACGAAAAGTACTGGGAGATGCTGAAGAC
>JALHHV010000193.1 GCA_022837365.1 Desulfovibrio sp.
CTCCGGCAAGGGTGGCGTCGGCAAGACCAACATCGCCGCCAACCTGGCCTGCTGCCTCGCGCAGGAGGGCAAGCGCGTGGTCCTGCTGGACGCGGACCTGGGCCTTGCCAACGTGGACGTGGTGCTGGGGCTGACCCCCCGGCTGAACCTGTTCCACCTGTTCCACGAAGGCGTCAGCCTTTCGGAAATCCTCTGCGACACGCCCTACGGCTTCCGCATCCTGCCCGCCTCGTCGGGCATGAGCGAAATGCTCTCGCTCACCACCGGCCAGAAGCTGGAACTGCTGGAGGCCATGGACGCACTGGAAGGCGCGGTGGACTACCTGATCGTGGACACCGGCGCGGGCATCAACGACAACGTGCTGTATTTCAACCTGGCGGCGCAGGAACGGCTGGTGGTGCTCACCCCCGAGCCCACGTCGCTCACCGACGCCTACGCCCTGATCAAGGTGATGAAGCTCAACCACGGGGTGGAGCATTTCAAGGTGCTGGTGAACATGGTGCCCGACGCGCAGACCGCGCGCGACATGTTCACCCGGCTGTACAAGGCGTGCGACCATTTTCTTTCCGGCGTGTCGCTGGACCTCGCGGGCTTCGTCCCGCGCGACCCGGCGGTGCGCAGGGCGGTGGTGAACCAGCGCCCCTTCTGCGTCATGGCGCCGGACAGCCCGGCCTGCGCGGCGGTGCGCGAGGTGGCCCGGACGGTACAAACGTGGGACGTGGCGGCGAGCCTCGATGGAAACATCAAGTTCTTCTGGAAAAAGCTCCTCTTCCGGCACTAACCCCTGGGAGGCGCTGGAATCGGGAGCCGTCGCCTGGGGCGACTTCCCGCGCGCCGACCAGGAACGGATAGTCCGGCACTACGCGCCCAAGGTGCGGTTCCTGGCCTTGCGCCTGAAGGCCAAGCTGCCCCGCAACGTGGAGCTGAACGAGCTGATCAGCGCGGGCACCCTGGGCCTCATGGAGGCGCTGGGCAAGTTCCGGCCGCAGCTGGGCATCCGCTTCGAAACCTACGCCGAAAGCCGCATCCGGGGGGCCATGCTGGACGAGCTGCGGCGGCTGGACTGGTTTCCGCGCAGCCTGCGGCAGCGGGTGCGGCAGCTGGACGAAGCCATACAGCGCATCGAGCACGAAAAGGGACGCCATCCCACCGAAGCAGAATTGCAGGACGCCACGGGACTGGATCAGAAGGATGTACGGCTGGGTCTTGAGGCGTTGCAGAACCAGTTGTGTCTTTCGCTGGATGCAATACAGGACTCGCTGGCGCCCGATGCGGCCGTGCAGGGCGATGGCGAACCGTTCCAGACCACGGCGACGCAGGAACTCATAGAGCGGGTGGCGGCGCTGATCGACGAATTGACACCCCGGGAGAAGCTGGTATTGTCGTTGTATTATAGCGACGAACTGAACATGCGCGAAACAGCCGAGGTCATGGGCATCACCGAGGGGCGCGTCTCGCAACTGCACTCCCAGGCGCTCAACAGGCTGCGCAAGGAATTCAGGAACCACTACGGAGAACACGGCACCGTCTGACTGCGGCGTCCGTCGGCCAGGAGTACGCACAATGCCCTACGACACCAATATGCGTGTCCTCGTGGTGGACGACTTCTCCACCATGCGTCGCATCATCAAGAACATCCTGCGCCAGCTGGGGTTCACCAACGTGGTCGAGGCCGACGACGGCACCACCGCGTGGGAAATCCTGAACAAGGACCGCATCGAGTTCGTCATTTCCGACTGGAACATGCCCAAGATGACCGGCATCGAACTGCTGCGCAAGGTGCGCGCCAGCGAGGAATTCGCGGACATGCCGTTCCTGATGGTGACGGCCGAAGCCCAGCAGGAAAACGTCATCGAAGCGGTGCAGGCCAGGGTTTCCAACTACATCGTCAAGCCCTTCACCGCCGAGACCATGAAGCAGAAGATCGACAAGATCTTCCCGTAGGCCGCCGTTCCTTCCGGGCGCGGGACCGTCATCCGGCGGGCTTGCGCCCG
Source organism: Desulfovibrio sp. (assembly GCA_022837365.1). Lineage (GTDB taxonomy): Bacteria > Desulfobacterota > Desulfovibrionia > Desulfovibrionales > Desulfovibrionaceae > Cupidesulfovibrio. The sequence goes on from JALHHV010000193.1 coordinate 1,995, forward strand.
TTTGCCGTGCCGGACCGCACGGGCCGCACGGACGGCGCGCACGCCGCCCCGCAACCTTCCGGAGCCTTCCGGCGCATGCCGCCACGGCGTCTTCCCATGCCGGCGATCCCCGGCCGGGCCTGATCCGGACGCCCGATACCCCGGCGCCCGCGCGCGGGCCGTGCGAGGGACCAGACCATGCTCCTCATGCCCATCGTCACCGCAGCCGTTCCCGACACCCCCGATGCGTTGGGGGGCGGCGGCCTGTTGCCCGACGGGGCGGGCAAGGCGGAACTGGACGCCGGGCAGCTGGATGCCGGTTCGCTGGGCCCCCCGGTGGAGGACAAGGTCGAACTGGACCTGGAGGACGCCCCCTTCCTGCTGCCGGAAGAGGAAAAGGCGCCGCCCCCGCCGCCCCCCGTGGCCCAGTCCCTGTCCCTGTCGTCCGAAGGCGACGCCCCTGAAAAGAAGAAATTCAGCCTCGACCTTTCCCGGCTGCTGGCCAACAAGAAGCTGTTGCTCATCGTTGCCGTCGTGCTCGTGCTGCTGGTGGGCGGCGGCACGGCGTGGTTCGTGCTGCGTAAGAAGGAGGCCCCGCCTCCGCCAGCCCCCGAGGTCCAGAAGATCGTGGTGCCCCAGCAGGCCCCGCCGCCGCCGGAACCGGCCGGTCCCGTCCAGACCATCCTGACCTGGGAGCCGTTCTGGGTGGAGCAGAAGGACGCCAAGGGCAACATCCGCTTTCTGGTCGTCAAATTCTCGGCGCCCACCGAAAACCAGAAGCTGGTGTTCGAGGCGCAGGCCAAGAAGGTTACCATCCGCGACGCCGTGTACTACTATCTGAAGAACAAGTCGCTGACCTTCCTCACCGACGCGGCCAACGCCGAAACGCTGAAGAAGGACATCCTGGCCATCATGAACGAGTACCTCAGCATCGGTAAGCTGGAGGATTTGCTGATAGAGAACTACCTGGTCAAGTAGGGGGCTGCCTTCCAAATTGTCTTTTCGCCCGTTGGCGTCGTCAAACGTCGCCTGCCATGTCGGTCGAATACGATAAGAGTATACTCCCTCATGGCCCGCTCGTTTTCCTCGCCAACGAACGAAAATCCTAATTTGGATACAGCCCATTGTGCGCCGCCTGGCATTCCCGGCCCTGGGTGACGCGCCAGAGTCCGCCGCCCCCGCCGACAGCCGACCCGCCCCGGCAGCGGGTTTCGCCGTCAGCCGCCGCCACCCCGCGCAGGGGCGTCGCGCGGGAACCCGTGCGGCGATGGAGGACCCGCCGTGTCCGTAGACCCGACGCTTCCCGTCGTCATCGCCCAGATGGGCCACGCCGAACGCGTGGTCCACGAGGCGCAGGCCCACCCCGAAATGGCCCAGGCGGCCGCCCAGCAGGCCGCCGCCCAGGCGTTGCAGCACGACCGTTCGCAGGTCCAGAAGACCGGCGAAAGCGACAAGGCCGCGGTGGTGGACGAGCGCGAGCGCAACCGCCAGCGCCGCCGCGCCCTGCTGCTGGCCCGGCGCAAGGCCCGCGCCGCGCAGGAGGACGACGGCGCTCCCGACTCCGACGACGATCCGTGGTCCGGCAACATCCTGAACATCAAGGTCTGACCGCACGCCCATCCGTGACCGGGCCATGCGGCGGCCACCCCAACCGGAACCTTCATGACCATATCCCTGTGGATCATCATTCTCGTCAGCGTGGTGGAAGTGGCGCTGCTCGGCGTGCTGCTGATGTTCTTCCTGCGGCTGCGCAGGTCCGAGGCGTTGCTCAACCGCTTGCAGGCCAATCAGGCCCAACTGCTGGACCGGTTGCGCCAGAACGCCGAACTGGAACAGGAACTGGTGGCCACCTTCGCCCAGCGGCAGGAGCAGTTGCGCCACCTGGACCGGCGGCTGGAGGAGAGGGCGGACGCCCTGCGCCGCCTGCTGGAGCAGGCCGAGGGCATCAGCCGTTCGCCGCAGTTCCTGCGCGAGGTGATCCTGAACGGCCACCGCAAGGGCCGCAGCCTGGAACAGATCGCCCGGTCCACCGGGCTTTCGGTGGACGAGGTGGAACTGAT
>JALHHV010000194.1 GCA_022837365.1 Desulfovibrio sp.
GATGCTGTTCGACCACGGCAGCGAGCGCGCCTACCCCGTGGACCTGGCCCTGACCCGGCGCGAGGCGGGCAACTGGCAGGTCACCGACGTGACCAACGCCGCCGCGCTCATTTCCGCCATCCGGAAGGAAGCGGAGAACCGTTAGCTCCATGGCCCAGGGCATTTCGCTGGAGAACGCCCTGAACCTGCCCTTCGTGGCGGCAGAGGTCATGGATACGCTGGTGGGCAGCATCGGGTTGGTTACCGTGTCCCCATTTACCGCGCTGACGGAGACGTGGTTGTTGGCGAGGAAACAAAGTGACGGCGTGTAACGAACGGAAATATTCTAACTCTGTTGCTAGATATATACCGCCCCTGATATGAATCACGTGATAGGCTTACGTGTTAAAAAGAATAAGGACGTAGGAGGCTGTATGAGGCTGGCAGTTCTGGCATGCTGTATCCTTATGCTTGTTGGGTGTTCAGCAATGAACCATCAAAAATTCGAAAGGAAATATATAGCAGATGTTTCTATTTTTCCAATGCGATACATGCCGCCTACGGAGCATTTTGAATTTGATCTGTTGATATCACGAGGGGAAATTATTGGAGATTTTGATGTCAAAGGAACCGCACGCCCAAAGAACCCGTATCAGATTTCCTCATATACAGATATGACTTTTGTAATGTATCTTACAAAGCGTGGTGATGTTGTGAAAATAATTCATATGAATGCAAAGCCTGATGGTACAGATATTAATATATCAAAACATTTTCATACAGAGAAGGATTTTGATGGAATCGTAAGTCGGTATTATGTTGAGTTTCGACGATAGAGAGAGGTAATGGCACGGAGCCCGTGTGACGAGTAGGCGCTGAGGATGCTGTTTTCAAAATACAACAGGGGCACATATGGTATGACCACATGTGCCCCTGAGCCTTATTCTGGTACCGGGAGCGAGACTCGAACTCGCAAGGTGTTGCCACCGGCGGATTTTGAGTCCGCTGCGTCTACCAATTCCACCATCCCGGCAGGTGTAGGGGCCGAGTTACGCCGTGGCCCGGAAGGGTGCCTGCTGACGGCTGTTGGAACGTGTCCGGGCCGCGTCTGCACAGGGCCGTGCAGGGCCGGAAAATTTCCCCGCGCTGCTGCCCTACTGTCCGCCTATTGTCCCCCTACTGTCCCCTTACTGTTCGCTGACGGGCAGCACCACCTTGGAAAAGGCGCTGCCGTTCCAGCGGTACAGCACCCGGTGGTCGAATTTCACCTGTGCAAGCCCGGTGGATGTCCACAGCAGGGCGCGGGCTTCCAGATCATTTTCGCCAAGGCAGCCTCGCCGTTTTTCACGCCCATGGCCGCCAGCGTGTCGCCGTTGTCGGCGCGGAACACCCGCACCGAAACCCGCGTGTCCAGCATGGGCAGGGCGCCCACCTCGAAATGTTCCGGGGTGCTTTCGATGACCGCCCAGAAACCGGTTTCGCCCTCGTCGGCCAGTTGCTGCTTTTCTTCGTCGCTCAGCCCTTCGGCCGTGTTCTCGAAGATGGTGGCGGGCAGCATCCGGAACATGTCCAGCGCGGTGATCTGCCCCCCGGCCGCGCGGGCCGTTGCCGCGCCCAGTGTCACGCCTGTCCCCACCGCCAGGGCCGCCGTCAGTGTCACCGTCAGTGACACCAGCAGGGCGGCAGTGCGCAGAATGCGATGCATGGTGAACTCCTTCCTTCTTTCGCCGCCGTCGCAAGCCCGCGGCGGCGTATCCATGATACGCGGGCCACGGGGCCGTGTCCATTTGCAGGGTGCCAGAACCGTGGGAAATTTCCGTGAGCCGGATCACGCTTTCCGGCGGCGCAGTGCCGTTGCGGCAGGGCNNNNGCGGATGCTGCGAAATGGCAGGTAAAGCCGCTTCCAAGTCCCTTTCGTTTCGGGTATCACGGGGCTCCAACAAACGGAGCGTATCGTGACTCTTCCCGTCGGTTCACTCATCAACATGGCCGCCGTCGTGGGCGGCGGCGCGCTGGGCATGCTGCTGGGCGCGCGCCTGCCCGACCGCGTGCGGGCCATCGTGTTTCAGGGGCTGGGGCTGTGCACCATGGTCATCGGCATGCAGATGGCCTTCAAGACCGCCAACCCGCTGGTGATGATCTTCAGCATTCTCAGCGGGGCCATCATCGGCGAACTGCTGCGGCTTGAAGACGCCTTCGCCCGCGCGGGCGAAGCCCTGAAGTCGAAGCTGCGCTCCGGCAACCCGCGCTTCACCGACGGGTTCGTCACCGCCACGCTGCTGTTTTGCATCGGGTCCATGGCCATCCTGGGACCGTTCGACGAAGGACTGCGCGGCGACCGCACCATCGTGCTCACCAAGTCCATCCTCGACTGCTTCGCGGCCATCGCCCTGGCCTCGGCCTACGGGGTGGGGGTGCTGTTCTCCGCGCTGCCGCTGTTCATCTACCAGGGCTCGCTGACGATGTTCGCCGGGGTGCTCCAGCCGCTGCTGGGTCCGGCGGTGATGAACGAACTGACCGCCACCGGCGGGCTGATGGTCATCGGCATCGGCATCAACCTGCTGGAACTGAAGCGCATCCCGCTGGCCAACATGTTGCCCGCACTGCTTACGGCGGTGCTGCTGGCGTCCATTTTCATGTAGTCCGGCGCGGCCCTGCGGCTGCCGCGCGGCCCCCCGTGACGCCACCGCAGCCGGACCATCTTGCGCCGGGTACTTGCCCCGCGCGCCGGATGTCGTATCTTACCCCCTGTTGCCAATGTCGCGACGACCAACCCGATTCGGCCCGGACGGCACATCTTGTCCGGCAGGCGGGACGCACGCGCGTGATGCGGTTTCCACGTCGCGCCGCGCCCGGTGCCCGTCCGTTCCGGCCGCCGCGTCCCCGCACCGCACCACCCCAACCCGCGCGTCCCCGCACGACGCTCCGGCGGTTCCGGCCGCCCGCCCCACACGAGACCCACCGCATGAGCAAGCCCTGCATCCATATCGAGGGAGCGCGCCAGCACAACCTCAAGAACGTCACCCTCGACATCCCCCGCGACGAACTGGTGGTGGTCTGCGGCCCCTCCGGCTCGGGCAAGTCCACCTTGGCCTTCGACATCGTCTACGCCGAAGGCCAGCGCCGCTACGTGGAATCGCTGTCGGCCTACGCCCGCCAGTTCCTGCCCCAGATGGACAAGCCGGAGGTGGAGAAGATCGAGGGGCTTTCCCCGGCCATTTCGCTGGAACAGCAGACGGCCACCCGCAACCCGCGCTCCACCGTGGGCACCGTGACCGAGGTGTACGACTTCCTGCGCGTGTTCTGGGCGCGGCTGGGGCGCATGTACTGCCCGCAGTGCGGCCTGCCCATCGAGGCGCGCGCGGCGGACGAGATCATCGCCGACATCCTGGCCCTGGGCGAGGGCACCCGGTGCATCGTGCTGGCCCCGCTGGTGGAGCACCAGAAGGGCACCCACCTCGACCGGTTCAAGAAACTGAAGGCCGAAGGCTTCGTGCGGGTGCGGGTGAACGGGGCCATCATGGGCATCGACGAGGTGCCCGCCCTGGACAAGAACCGCAAGCACACCATTGACCTGGTGGTGGACCGGCTGGTGATCAAGGACGGCATCCGGGGGCGGCTGGCCGATTCGGTGGAACTGGCCCTGCGCTACGGCGACGGACGGCTGGTGGTGCATTTGCCCCCCGAAGGAAAGGACGGGAAGGAGAGCGGCGAAGGGAAGGGCGGCACGGCAAGCGCCGGGCGCGACATCGTGCATTCCACGGAATCGGTGTGCCCGGCCTGCCGCATCAGCCTGCCCGCGCCCAGCCCGCAGCTGTTTTCGTTCAACAGTCCGCAGGGGGCCTGCCCGCGCTGCCTGGGCCTTGGCAGCGTGGAATATTTCGAGCCCGCGCTGGTGGCGCCCAACCGGGGCCTGTCGCTGAACACCGGCGCGCTCTTGCCGTGGAAGAACACCAAGCTGTTCGAGCGCCACAGGGACGCCCTGACCGCCCTCGGCAAGCGCTGGGGCTTCACCCTGTCCACGCCGCTGGCCGCGTATTCGGCGGACGCGCTGGACGCTCTGTTCCACGGCGAGACCGAAGATGGCAGACCCGCCGGGCGCGGCGCGGGCAGCAACCTGCGCCGCAACTGGCTGGGCGGGTCCGTGGTGGTGAATGCGCCCGCGTACGACGGCAACGGGGGCAACGGGAACGGCGCGGCGCACGACCACGGCCCGGCGCTGCCCGCGACCGGCGGAACCGTGGCGACCGGGGGCGGCGGCATCGTCACGGCGGACCGCTGGCCCGGCGTGGTGTCCATCCTCGAACAGGGCATGCAGTACGGCGACGCCTGGCGCGAACTGTTGTCGCGCTACCGCCAGAGCATGGCCTGCCCGGTGTGCGCCGGGGCGCGCCTGCGGCCGGAATCGCTGGCCGTGCGGGTGGACAGCCTGAACATCCACGAATTTTGTTCCATGTCCGTGGCCCGCGCGCTGGACTGGCTGCGCGAACGCCGCTTCGAGGGCCGCCACGCCCTGGTGGCCGAACCGCTGATGAAGGAACTGCACCACCGCCTGGAATTCATGGTCAACGTGGGGCTCGACTACATCGCCCTTGGCCGCAACATGGCCACCCTGTCCGGGGGCGAGGCGCAGCGCATCCGCCTGGCCTCGCAACTGGGCTCCGGGCTGGTGGGGGTCACCTACGTGCTGGACGAACCCTCCATCGGCCTGCACCCGCGCGACAACGAGCGGCTCATCAAGACCCTGCGCAGCCTGCAACGGCGCGGCAACACCGTGCTGGTGGTGGAGCACGACGAGGCCACCATCCGCGAGGCGGACACGGTCATCGAGCTTGGTCCCGGTTCCGGGGCCATGGGCGGCGAGGTGGTGTTCAACGGTTCTGTGGATACGCTGCTGTCCTCGTCGCAAAGCCTCACCGCGCAGTACCTGCGGGGCGACATGTCCATCGCCCGGCCCCGGGTGCGCCGCGCCCCGCGCGGGTGGATGACCCTGCACGGGGTGACCACCAACAACCTGCAAGGCATCGACTGCCGGGTGCCGCTGGGCGTGCTGACCTGCGTGACCGGGGTTTCCGGCTCGGGCAAGAGTTCGCTGGTCATGGACACCCTGTACAAGCACCTGGCGCTGGCGCAGGGCATCCGGGTGGACCAGCCGGGCTCCATCGAGGGCATCGAGGGCGCGGAGACCGTCGAGCGCATCGTGTCCATCGACCAGACGCCCATCGGGCGCACGCCGCGTTCCAACCCGGCCACCTACACCAAGATATTCGACGAGATACGCGGCATCTTCGCCATGACGCCCGACGCCCGCAAGCGCGGCTACAAGCCGGGCCGGTTCAGCTTCAACGTGCGCGGCGGCCGCTGCGAGGCCTGCGGCGGCGATGGGCAGATCCGCGTAGAGATGCACTTCCTGCCCGACGTCTACGTGACCTGCGACGTGTGCAAGGGCCGTCGCTACAATCACGAAACGCTGGAGGTGCGCTACAAGGGGCTGAACATCGCCGAGGTGCTGGACCTCACCGTGCGCCAGGCGCGCCAGTTCTTCGAGAACTATCCGGTGCTGGAACGCCGCCTGGGCGTGCTGGAGGACGTGGGGCTGGAATACCTGCGCCTTGGCCAGCCCGCCACCACCCTGTCCGGCGGCGAGGCCCAGCGCATCAAGATATCGCGCGAACTGGGCAAGCGCAGCCTGCCCGGCACCATGTACATCCTCGACGAGCCCACCACCGGCCTGCACATGCACGAGGTGGGCAAGCTGATCGCCGTGCTGAACCAACTGGTGGACCGGGGGGCCACGGTGACGGTCATCGAGCACAACACCGACGTCATCCTGGCCTCGGACCACGTGGTGGACCTGGGCCCCGGCGGCGGCGAGAACGGCGGGCGCATCGT